>JAUWWP010000448.1 GCA_030616835.1 Deltaproteobacteria bacterium
CGGATTTCTAACAGGGTAAAGGAGGTATTCAATGAGTTGGTTTTATCTGATCTTGGCGATAATTCTGGAAGTATCGGGTACCACCTCCATGAAGTTGTCCCAGGGCTTCACTAAGATATTGCCATCTATATTGATATTCATCCTGTATGGACTCAGTCTCGGTTCATTGACGCTTGCCCTTAAAAAGATTGATGTGGGTATGGCTTATGCAGTATGGTCTGGTCTGGGAACAGCTCTTATAGCAACAGTGGGGATTTTGTGGTTTAAGGAGCCGGCAAGTGCCTTAAAGATAATTTCACTTGGAGTGATTATAGTAGGTGTGATTGGTTTACATTTTAGCGGAGGAATACATTAGACACGGCAAATTCACTTCGCCTTAGCGGGGCTGGAAAACCCCGCCTATCCACTCTTTATCTAAAAAAACGGGGAAAGTCCGGTTATTGTCTTTCTTGACAAAATTTTGCTTAGAAGATAGAGTTTTGCCAATAAGAATTTTATTGAGAACCGATGATTTCTAAGAAAGCACAAGAGATACCTCCCTTTATTGTAATGGAGGTACTGGAGAAAGCCGGGGAGATGGAGAGGAAGGGGGAGGATATCATCCACCTGGAGATAGGGGAGCCTGATTTCGATACCCCGGAGTGCATTAAGGAAGCGGCGAGGAGGGCACTGCGGGAAGGGAAGACACGATATACCCACAGTCTGGGGCTAATCGAGCTTCGAGAGGCCATCTGCGAGCATTATCTGGACAAATATAGGGTTAAGATCTCCCCTGAGCAAATTCTGGTCACCTCCGGCACCTCCCCGGCCCTTTTCCTGGTGTTTTCTGCACTGCTGGAGCGGGGAGCGGAAGTGATCATTTCCGACCCTCACTATCCCTGTTATCCGAATTTCGTCAACCTGGTCGACGGAGTCCCGATCTTCGTGGAGGTCCACGAGGCCGACGGGTTCCAGTACTGCCCGAAGGAGATCCAGAAGAGGATTACCCCGAAGACCAGTGGAATCCTGATCAACTCACCTTCAAATCCTACTGGTAATCTGCTCTCCTCCGAGAGGATGAAAGAGATCGCAGCTCTGGGACCAATGATTATCTCCGACGAGATCTACCACGGATTGGTCTACGAGGGTAAAGAACTCTGTATCCTGGAATTCACCGAAAGGGCCTTTGTGCTTAACGGCTTCTCCAAACTTTATGCAATGACCGGGTGGAGACTGGGTTATGTCATTGTTCCTCCGGAATTTGCCCGTCCGATGCAAAAGCTCCACCAGAATCTTTTTATCTCCGCCAACTGCTTCGTCCAGTGGGCAGGTATTGCTGCTCTACGAGATGCTGCCGGGGATGTGGCCCGGATGCGGGAGATCTATGATACCCGAAGGAAGTTTATGATCAAGAGACTGAAGGAACTGGGCTTTGGCATATCCTCTCCGCCCACCGGAGCCTTTTATGTTCTGGCCAATGCAAAAAGATTCAGTCAGGACTCATATCGGCTTGCCTTTGATATCCTTAAGCAGGCTCGGGTAGCGGTGAGCCCGGGAATCGACTTCGGCAATAATGCCGAGGGGTATCTGCGCTTCTCCTATGCAGTCTCACTGGAGAAGATCCAGGAAGGGATGGAAAGGCTGGAGAAGTACCTGGCTAATCGTCACTATACATAACGACATAAATAATGCCGTATAAATTACTTGATTTGCGTATAATATTTCATCCATCATTATGCTGATAAACTTTAAATCCTAAATTCTAAACCCTAAATCCTAAACAAATTCAAAATCCCAATATCTAATGTTCAAAAGCTTTTCCTGGGCCTGTCGAAGGGAATGTTTTGAGTTTTGGATTTTGATCATTTGAAATTGTTTAGAATTTAGAAATTAGTGCTTAGGATTTACCTTATTGGTGCTTAGAATTTATTTATCTGTCTGGATTTACAACACACCCTGGGAGTAGCTATTTTTACCGTTTTATGTAAAAGGAATGGTGGATGAAAGTTAACTCGGCTGAGTTCATCAAGAGTGCGCTCCGGCCCTCGGATTTCCCGCGAGAGAGCCTTCCGGAGATAGCCTTTGCCGGCCGATCCAATGTGGGAAAATCCTCTCTGATCAATACTCTGGTCAAACATCGGAATCTGGCCCGAACCAGCGGTGCTCCGGGTAAAACCCGCTCGATTGTATTCTTTAAGATAAACAATAGCTTCTTTTTTGTGGATCTGCCGGGCTATGGTTACGCCCGGGTATCCCGAGGGCTTAGAGAGACCTGGGGGCCGTTAGTGGAGGGGTATTTTAAGGTCAGGAAGAGTTTGCGGGCAGTGGTAGTGATCCTTGACATCAGAAGGAATCCTTCATCCGGAGATAGAGATTTATTGGATTGGCTGGAATCACTTAAGATTCCAGCCCTCATTGTTCTGACCAAGGCGGATAAGCTCACTCGAAATCAGCGGGAAAAACAGCAGAAGGTAATTAGAGAATCCCTCGGGGTAGAAAAAGAAGGGTTGGTTCTTTTCTCCGGATTAACCGGGGAGGGGAGGGATGAGCTGTGGAAAAGGATTATGGACGAGATCCGGAGCCTTACCCGAGCATCTCCAGGAAGGCCTCAATCCGAAGCCGGGTACGGGCATCCAGGGAGAAGGACCGGTCTCCCTCGATGCTGAGAAGGGGAAGCTTGATCTTGCGGCGGATAATAATATCCTCGATCTGACGGTGGC
>JAUWWP010000171.1 GCA_030616835.1 Deltaproteobacteria bacterium
CCCGGCCTTTTCTTTCTCCCGGATACCCAGGGTTCCGGTTCCGCAGCCGACATCAAGGACCCGGTCTCCCTCCCTGATCCCGGCCAGCTCAATTATCTGGCGGAAGAATTTATCTCCATACCCCACGGGCGAGGTAAAGAGGTCATAGTATTTAGCCAGCGGCCCTAAGGTAATCCCTTCGGTCTTCAGTTTGTTCTGGTCATTCATCCTCTCGCCCCTAATCAAAACACTGGTCCCCGGGTTTGAATTGCCAGTACGCCCTGTCCATTGAGCTCCGCTTTAGGCCTTTTACCATCAAGGACGCGCCGGATAAATGCGATAAGCTCATCGCCTATCTCTGGCAGGGTCTTATCCTCATCAAGAATAGCCCCCGCATTAATATCCAGATCACCCGGCAGGGAACGGTAGAGCTTAGAATTACTTGCAATTTTTATTACCGGCGCTACCGGAAACCCAACCGGGGTACCTCTCCCGGTGGTAAAAAGGATCAGATGCGCCCCTCCGGCTGCCTCACCGGTTATCGAGAACACATCACTGCCCGGAGCGTCCATAATTACCAGACCTTTGCTGGTCGGGATCTCTCCGTATTTTATCACCTGGGTAATGGGAGTAGTGCCGCCCTTAATGATGCAACCGAGGGATTTTTCCTCAATACAACTCATTCCTCCGTCCATGTTTCCGGGAGAAATCACAAGGGCGGCTAAAGGGCCAAGATGCTCCTCAGTTAGACCCTTCTCCCCGGCTATCAGTTCTGCCACTTCCCTTGCTATCTGCGGATTTGCCGCCCTTCTTTCCAGGATGGGGCTGGTACCGATCATCTCGGTATTTTCGGTCAGGATCACGGTTCCTCCCTGTTTAACCAACCAGTCGGAGGCAAGCCCAACTACCGGATTGGCGGTTACCCCGGAAAAGGCATCGGAGCCCCCACACTGAAGTCCCATCGTTAGGTTCTCCAGGCCAAATTTTTTGCGTTTTTGCCTTCGGGCCTCGGCCAAGAATTCATTTACCAGCCTTACCCCCACTTTTATGCTTTTCCGTGAGCCACCCGTCTTCTGGATATCCAGATACTCAACCGGTCTCTTGCTTTCAGCAATTCCATTGGCCAGCAGCTCCGCCCGGATCCACTCGCAGCCCAGACCCACAACAACTACCGCCGCAACATTGGCGTTTTTACCGAGATTCGTAAGGGTGCGAACAGTGAGCTCTATATCCCTGGGTCCCCGCCCGCAGCCTTCCTGATGGGTGACGGGAACCGCATCCGGGGCCTCCCGGGCAATTTGGTTAACCACACCATTGGCACATACTACCGAAGACATCACGATCACATGATTCCGAATCCCCACACCCCCATCAGGTCGTTCATATCCTTTAAAATAATCCATTATATTTACCCCGTTAGAAAGCCCGGTAGGAGCTGCTAACGGGGTTTACTCCCCCTTCTTTAGATTGTGGGTATGAACCCATTCCCCCCTGACGATGGGGATAGAGGCAACACCAATCCGTTCCCCGTATTTGATCAGCTCGGCGTCCTTCGGGATATCCCTGAGTGCTACCTTGTGACTGCCAGGGATGTCTCCCCGAGCTTCAAAAATCTTCCGGTCCGGCAGTATTACCTTGCTCCCCTCAGGGATATCCACCAGGGCTACTGCCACATTGTCCCTGGGGTTGATGAGAATGGCATTAGGCTTCATTCCTACTTCCCATCCTTCGACCCCGATGGCCATCGGGGCTCAGGATAAAATTGGTTCGATTTTGACCTATCAAGGGGAGGTTATCACGAAAGATTTTCCTTATCAAGCCTCAAAGAACCTTTTATAGCTATTTTTTCAATTAAAATCTTCTAAAAATGCAAGAATTGTGAGATAATATTAAATTAACTTAGTGTAGGAGGGGAAATGCAATATAGCGAGAAAAGAAGAAAACATCCACGAGCTGATGCAACTATTGAGGTAAGATATAAGAGCATTAAGGACTTTCTCATTGAGTATTCCCGGAATATCAGTAAAGGGGGCATTTTTCTGGCCGCTCCTGAACCCCTGCCCGAGGGGTCTAAGGTCCGATTGCTATTCTACCTTCCTGAGAGCTCAAAAGAGATTGAAATCCTGGGAAAGGTTATCCATACCATAACCAGCGAAGGAGGAAGGCAGAGGAGGCGGGAGCCAGGGATGGGTATTGAATTTATTGATTTTTCTCCCAGCAGTATGAAGGAGATAAGTAAGTATATTGATGGATTACTTGCCGAGAGGGATATTGTTATCGAGACAAGAAGGGAGGAGCCTCGATTTGATGCCAGGATAAAGGTTGGATTTAAGAGCGATAGGGCTTTTCTCTGGGAGTATTCCGAGGATATAAGTAAGGGTGGCATCTTCATCAAAACCGCCAATCCGATGCCTCTGAATAGTAGGGTGCAATTGAGGCTCTCTCTTCCCGGCAGGAGCGAAGAGATATCAGTGGTCGGTGAGGTTATCTACGTCCTTAAAGAGGGCGAGACCGGGAGGGGCCCGGGAATGGGTCTTCAGCTTATAGATTTCGAGAAGGAAGGGAAAAAAGAGATTGAGGAGTATATAGAGGAGTTAAAGAAGAAGAGAGGTTAAATTTGATTTAATCGTTATTTTTTGTTAATAATTGTATGATTTTCCGACAGTAAGTCCAGGTGGTATTATTTATGAAAAGAACGATCACAATTTCAGTAAGTTCTATCCTTCTGGTAGGCTTAGCAATACTTTCCGGTTGCGCCTCCCAGTATTATGTAAATGGTCTTATCGATAAGGATCGGCATGAATATGAAAAGGCCCTCCAAAAATTCAAAATGGTAAGTAAGAACCACCCGATTTATCCCCGGGTGCAAAAGGAGATAAATGAGGTAAGCTCAAAGATTAAGGCCATAAATGAGGCTATGGAGAAGGGGGAGCAGGCTTTCATAAAAAGAGACTGGCGGAGGGCTAAGCGTCAATTTCAGATAGTACTGAAAATTCAGCCGATCAATAAGGAGGCTAAGGCAAGGCTGGAGCGGATAGAAGAGCTGCTCAGGCCCCGGCTGTCCCTCAAGGAAATAGAAGATCTTTTCCAGCAGCGAAAGCTATATTTGGCCAAGAAAAAAGCTCGCAGTTTTTTAAGAAAAAATCCCCGGAACCGAAAGGCGAAGGCCCTATTAGATAAGATCTCAGCGGAAACAAAGAGCAGCGAGGCCGAGGTTGCTCTTCATCTAACTCAAGGGGAGAGATTCAAGCAGGAGGGCGATTTTTTAAACGCTTGCTTAGAATGGCAAGAGGCAAGTGAGATCCTTCCCGAGGATGGACGGGCCCAGGAGAATTTAGGGAAAGTCAAGGGAGAAATCGATCCTGCGATCAGGAAGAATCTGAAGACGGCTCAGCAGTATTATGCGGAAAATGAGCTTGCGCAGACAGAAAAGTTATTAGAGATGGGCTTAAAGGTGAAGCCGGATGATCAGCCGTCCCAGGAATTATTTTTAAAAACCCTATCGGCACTGGCCCTCAGATACTATGACCAGAATGACTACCAGCAGGCAATTAGCTACTGGGAAAGGGCGTTACGCTACGATCCGGATAATCAGAGTATCCAGAAATATATCAAGAGGGCCCGCTCCCTGCAAAGGGAATTGGAAAAGATCAAGTGATCGAGAAGTATAGAAAATCAGGTCTCCGGATAAAGTTCAGCGGATGGACAGTTGTGACAATTGTAGTTATCATCTTAATTACCGCAACCTTCTTACTCTATCACGAGCGAAAGGCTCTTCGCCAGGAGAGGGAAGTAAGGGGAGATTCCATAATCAGAAATTTAGCCAATTTGAGTATCGAGGCCCTGATCCTCCGTGATGAGCTGGCACTGCATTCTTTGCTGAGTGGAATTGTCAAAAACGAGCCCGATGTAGTATACGCCCTCACCGAGGATGCTCGGCAAAAGGTCTTTTTTGTCTCCGATCTGGAAGTGCGGGAAGATCTTCGCCGGAAAATTGAAGAACTATGCTTTTCTGAAGGTCCAGAGATTCTCAAGCAGTACTTGGAGGTTCCCAACTATCCGGTAATTATTGATATTTCAAAGGGAATTTTTGTTAAGGAAAAACGATTGGGTATGGTTAGAATAGGGATCTCCGAGGAGGGAATAAACAGCACCTTGAGGGCACTCAGAAACAAGGTGATCCTTATCTCCTCCTGTTTGATCGTCCTTTTTCTGATCATCTCCCTGATTTTGATCTCCCTTGCCGTAAGACCAATTGAGTATCTTTCGGAGAGGGCAAGGGCGATTGGAGAGGGAGACCTCACTACCCGGATTAAGATAAAGCAGAAAGACGAGCTCGGGCAACTGGCCAGTACCTTAGACTCGATGACCCAGAAGATTAAGCAATCTCAGGAACAATTGATCAAGAAGGAGAAGCTGGAAAAGGAAATGGAGATTGCCCGGGACATTCAACATATGCTGATACCCCACCAATTTCCAGTTCTGCCCGGATTTAGTATCGGAGCATTTTTCAAGCCCGCCGAGCTCATTGGAGGTGATTATTATGACCTGTTTGAGATCGGCAGGGGCCGATTTGGTTGTGTAATCGCCGATGTCTCCGGGAAGAGCATCTCCGGGGCGATTATTATGGCACTGGTACGAACGATGCTTCGTGCTGAAGCAATGGAAAAAGAAAGCCCGGGAGAGGTTTTAGCCCGGGTAAATGATCTGATCAAACCTGACCTTAAACCAAGGATGTATATTACCACTCTCTATCTGGTTCTGGAGCCCGGGCAGAGAACCGTAAGATTTGCCTCTGCCGGTCATCAACGCCCCATATTTTTCAGCGATTCGGCCGGAAAGGCAGAGGTTCTCCGGGGGAAGGGAATGGCCCTGGGTATCTCCGATGATGAGTTTTTTCGCAGAGTTATTGAAGAACATGAAGTTACTATGCGCCGGGGAGACGGCCTTTTTATCTACAGTGATGGGATTAGCGAGGCATTTAACTCAAACCGGGAGGAATATGGGGAGGAGAGAATTCTAAGGACCCTGGAAGCCAATATTTCTCGAAGAGCAGAGGATATTATCTCGGCTATCTATCAAGACATCCGCAATTTTAGCGGCTCAATGGCTCAGAGCGATGACATTACCATGTTAAGCTTTAAGGTAGAAGAGTAGGGGACCCAAAAGGAAAATGGAAACTTTAGAGATTGTCTGCCGGGTGGACGAGAGGGGGATATCAATCTTAAAGATCGCTGGCTTTATTGATGCCAGTAATATTAATTTATTTGACCGCCAGATTCATGAGCAGATGGAGAAGGGATACAGTAAGATCATCCTGGATTGCTCTGAA
Organism: Deltaproteobacteria bacterium; assembly: GCA_030616835.1. GTDB lineage: Bacteria > Desulfobacterota. Next base: position 5,312 of record JAUWWP010000171.1, read on the forward strand.
CTTCAATACATAAATAGCTCGGCCCTGGGTATCCTCCTGGAGGCGCACCAGATAGCTACTAAACGCCAAGGGGGTATTAGAATTCTCAATTTACCTCAGAAGATCGAAAAAACATTTGAGATTCTGGGCCTCACCGAGTACTTTCAAATCTTCTCTGAAGAGGAGAAGGCCCTTCAGTCTTTTGTTTAAAAAGAGAAGGAAGTGGGATAGGTGGCAGAGAACTCTACCAGATATTTTCATCTGAAGAAGAGAAATAATAAAGGTTCACCAGAGAACTCTACCAGATACTTTCACTTGAAATTTACTGTTCCCGGTGAGGCCAAAGAGCTTGCTGCAATCAGGGATAGGGTTGAGCAGCAATCAGCGAGGATGAATCTTTCCGAGGAAGAAACCTATCAGATAGTTTCAGCAGTGGATGAAACCTGCACCAATATCATCAGGCATGCCTACCAAAATAAGGAAGGTAAGATAGAGATTAGCTTGAAGGTCGATTCGGAAAAGTTTGAGATCGAGGTTACCGATAAAGGAGTTCTCTTTGATTCCACCCAAAACCTTCCTCAGAATATTGACCAGGAGAAAATAGCCAGGCAGAAAGGGGGGCTGGGACTATTCATTATCAAAAAGACTATGGACGATCTCAACTATCGCTTTACTATGCGGGGAGAAAATAAGCTCCAACTGGTCAAATATTTCCATAAGGAATGAGAGCCTAAAGAGCCCAGCAATTCAGACATAATGATATTTATTTTCCCAGGGGAAGGCTGAACGAAGTAAAATACCAAATTCGTTAAATCCAAATGCCAAACGAGAAATCCTAAATCCTAAATCCTAAACTCTAAACAAATTCTAAATTCAAATTAGCCAAATTCAAAACTATTTTATCTCTTAAGATCGTAATCCCTTCGACGAGCTCAGGACAGGGTTTTGTATTTTGAATTTTGGTCATTTAATATTATTTAGGATTTAGTGCTTAG
>JAUWWP010000175.1 GCA_030616835.1 Deltaproteobacteria bacterium
GGAACAGTGGTTTTTCAAGCAATAGGCGAGTAGATTTGCAGGTTTGGGCGCCAGGGCAAGGGTCTCCAGGCAGGGGAGATAGGTATGTTGGCTTATGTAATTCGGCGATCTATTTATATGGTCCTCAGTTTACTGGTGATGACTGTTGTCACATTTGTCATTATTCAACTTCCCCCGGGGGATTACTTAACGAGTTACATAACCGAGTTGGTAAGCAGCGGCCAGAAGATTGATGAGGCAGAAATTGCTTCCCTGAAGAGACAGTATGGCCTGGATTTACCGTTACATCGTCAGTACATCAAGTGGGTCCGGGGAATGCTCCACGGAGATTTCGGGAGGTCTCTTGAATGGGGGCAGCCGGTAAGCGAGTTAATTGGTGAGCGACTACTATTAACGGTGGTTTTGAACCTTTCAGTCGTTTTCTTCACCTTTATTGTGGCTATCCCCATAGGGATTTATTGCGCGACGCATCAATATTCCATTGGTGACTATGGTTTTACTGTTATCGGTTTTGCCGGCCTGGCTACTCCGGCATTTCTTGCCGCTTTAGTGGTGATGGTTCTCGCCTTCAAGTATTTCGGCCTGAGCGTAGGAGGACTTTTCTCACCCGAGTACGAAACCGCGCCCTGGAGCGTGGCTAAGGTTGTAGACCTGCTAAAACACCTTCTGGTCCCGATGATAATTATAGGTGCGGCAAACGCAGCCGGGCTTATTCGAGTTATGCGGGGATGCATGCTGGATGAGCTTCGAAAGCAGTATGTTACTACCGCCAGGGCTAAAGGGCTTTCAGAAAGAAAGCTTCTCTTTAAGTACCCGGTAAGAGTCGCTGTCAATCCTATAATCAGCACTATAGGCTGGCTGCTTCCTACCATTGTCTCAGGAGGAACTATTGCCGCGATAGTACTGAGCTTACCGACGATAGGACCTCTTCTTTACCGATCTCTGGTGAGTCAGGATATGTATTTGGCGGGAAGTATGATTATGTTTCTGGCCTTTTTGACGATTATAGGAACCTTTATCTCTGACCTTCTCTTGGTTTGGGTGGACCCTCGTATCAGATTCGAGAGGGGGATTTAGACTATGCGAGGTAAGAGGCAGAAGATAACCGCCGAAGAAAGATTATACATGGCCTCGCAATGGCAGCTGATGTGGCGGAAGTTTAAGAAGCATAAGTTAGCCATGGTAGGTGGCACTATTCTGGCTATTTTCTATGTCGCAGCTATCTTCTGCGAGTTTTTCTCTACTCACGACATAAGTAAGCGTTACACAAAATATATCTATTGTCCACCGCAAAGGATTCGTTTCTTTGATGAGAAAGGCAAGTTCCATTTTCGGCCTTTTGTTTATGGATTTAGCCATACACGAGACCCCGAAACGCTCGAGATCATATACGAAGTAGACACGAGCAAAAAGCACCCCATTTATTTTTTCGCGCATGGCTTTAAGTACAAACTCTGGAAAATCTTCCCTGCAGATATTCACCTTTTGGGGACGAAGGAGCCCGGAGAACTATTCTTATTTGGAACAGACAAGTTAGGAAGGGACCTATTCTCCCGGATACTTTATGCTGCTCGCATCTCATTATCAATCGGGTTGGTAGGAGTGGGCTTAAGTTTTTTCCTCGGATGTATCCTCGGAGGAATCTCTGGATTTTACGGCGGCGCACCTGACATGATAATCCAGCGGGTTATAGAGTTCTTGATCTGCATTCCCACCATTCCCCTATGGATGGCGTTAGCCGCCGCTGTGCCTGCCGATTGGCCGCCGCTTAGGGTATACTTCGCTATTACCATTATTCTCTCCGTTATAGGTTGGTGCGGCCTGGCCCGGGTAGTCAGGGGAAAACTTATAAGTCTCAGGGAAGAGGATTATGTCATGGCGGCCAGGATCGCCGGAGTAAGTGAAGGAAGAATAATAACGAGGCATCTCCTCCCTTCGTTCCTGAGTTACCTTATAGTCCATCTAACCTTAGCTGTCCCCGGTATGATATTAGGGGAGACGAGTTTGAGCTTCTTAGGCTTAGGGCTTCGCCCTCCGGTAGTTAGCTGGGGCGTTCTTTTGAATGACGCGCAAAGTGTACAGACCGTCTATATGCATCTCTGGCTTCTTATACCCGGTCTTTTTGTCATCCTGACCGTCTTAGCCTTTAATTTCCTGGGAGACGGCCTCCGCGACGCCGCTGATCCTTATAAATGAGGGATATTTCTTGAAGGCTAATAACTTAGTCCTGGAAGTAAAGGGCCTTAAGACCTACTTTTACCTGGACGAAGGTGTCTTAAAGGCAGTTGATGGGGTGAGTTTCTCGGTGGAGAGGAAGAGAACCTTGGGGCTGATTGGAGAAAGTGGCTGTGGGAAAAGCGTTGCCGCTCAGTCAATCTTAAGAATAGTCCCTCCTCCCGGAAAGACTGTTGAAGGAGAAATAGTCCTTTATCGGAACAGTGAGGCGGTCTTAGACCTTGCTAAGTTGCATCCCCGTGGGAAAGAGATAAGGCGTATCAGAGGCAAAGAGATTACCATGATCTTTCAAGAACCTATGACAAGCCTCTCTCCGGTTCATACCATTGGGAATCAGATTATGGAAGCGATCTTGCTTCACGTAACCAAGGACAAGCGTTATGCCAAGGAATTAGCCATAGAGATGTTGTCCAAGGTGGGTATTCCCAATCCCCATCAAATAATGAATGAATATCCTCACCAACTCTCAGGAGGCATTCGCCAGAGGGCGATGATCGCTATGGCCCTATCCTGTAGCCCTTCCCTTCTAATTGCTGATGAGCCCACTACGGCGTTAGACGCTACTATTCAGGCTCAGATCTTAGAATTGATGAAAAAGCTACAGGACCAGTTTGGGATGGGAATTATGTATATTACCCATAACTTAGGAGTGATTGCCGAGATTGCCCAGGATGTGGCGGTAATGTACTTAGGCAAGGTAGTTGAAAGTGCTCCGGTAAGAGAGATTTTCCATAACCCTCTTCACCCTTATACTGCAAGACTCCTGAAGTCTATTCCTAAAGTGGGAAGGAAAGCAAGAACTCGTCTTGAGGCAATTGAGGGAACGGTTCCGCTTCCCATCGGTCTTCCGAGGCAGTGCAATTTTTGCCCTCGTTGTCCTGAAGCCATAGAGGGAGTCTGTGATAAGGACATTCCCCCTTTAGTGGAAGTAGCAAAGAAACACTTTGTAAGATGCTTCCTGCATACTCAAAAGGCTACTTAAATGAATGACAGCGGCAACGGTAAGAGGATACTTCTTCTGGAAATAAGGTCTCTAAAAAAGTACTTCCCCATCGAAAAGGGATTCTTCAGAAAAGTAGTGGGCAACATCAAGGCAGTTGATGGGGTTAACCTCTCCATAAAGGAGGGAGAAAGCTTAGGCTTAGTCGGAGAATCGGGTTGCGGTAAGACAACCCTGGGTAGATGTATTCTAAGAGCTATTGAACCCACGGAGGGAAGCATCTTCTTTAGATTGACTGATGATAAGATGGTAGACCTTACCAGCTTGGGCAAGAAAAGCCTACGAGCGATGAGAAGATATGCTCAAATGATCTTTCAGGACCCTTATAGTTCACTCGATCCGAGAATGACCGTCTTAGATATTATCGGAGAGCCTCTTTTTGTAAATAATATTGCTAAAGGAAAAGAATTAGAAGACAGAGTCAGGGAATTGGTTAAAGCAGTAGGTTTAAACGTGAAGCACCTGAAGCGCTACCCCCATGCTTTTAGCGGTGGGCAGAGGCAAAGGATAGGTATCGCCAGAGCCTTAGCCACTGGTCCAAAGTTTATTGTGGCTGATGAACCTGTCTCTGCTTTAGATGTTTCTGTCCAGGCCGAGATGCTAAACCTTATGCAAGACCTGCAAGAACAGTTTCACCTGACTTATCTCTTTATTTCTCACGACTTGAGTGTCATTGAGCATATCTCCGATAGAGTGGCAGTCATGTATGTGGGCAAGCTGATGGAGATGGCAGAAACAGAAGAACTCTTTCTTAATCCGAAGAACCCTTATACTGAAGCTTTGCTATCTGCCCTACCTAAACCTGACCCTGACCTCAAGATGGAGAGAATAATTCTTCGCGGAGAGACGCCTAATCCTGCCAGTCCCCCGAGCGGCTGCTATTTTCACACCAGGTGTAAGTACGCTAAAGAGATTTGCAGACGAAGGGAACCGGCCTGGGAAGAGGTTACACCTGAGCACTTTTCGGCGTGCCATTTTGCTAAAGAGCTACAACTTACCGGAGTCAGTTGACTGGAGGTGACTATTTCACTTGTCTGTCCTGATCCTTGACGGAGTCTATCTTGTAGGGCGTTGCTGCGCCGAACTTGCAAAGCCGGAATCTTTAGTTCGAGAAGCATCCGAGCCCTCCTTGTGCCAGGGTAACGTTTTGATACCCCTTTCATCGGCACGAGGGGCTGATTTCTATATCTCCCCACAAACTTTTGAACGGTTACAAAAAGTTCTTGACTCACCCCCCGTCTATAGTTTATGCAACAAAGTCGCTCAACAGTTTCATCAGGAGGAGTCTGAAGATGAACATGATGTGGTTCGTTGTGGACACGCTCAGGGCAGATCATCTTGGCTGTTACGGCTATTTCCGGGAAACCAGCCCCAACATAGACAGGCTGGCTCAAGAGGGAGTCCTCTTCGAGGATTCTTACGCCTCCGCTATAGCCACAGGGCCAGGTTTTACCAGCCTTTTCACCGGTCTTGCCGCCATCAATCACGGCTTCTACTTGACGCCCTGGAATGTACCCAATAAACCGTTGCTGGACGACAACATCGTGACCTTACCGGAAGTCATCTGGGAGCGCGGCCGCTACACCACGGCTGCCTTCGATAATCTGATCAGTTTCCGCTCTCATATGAAACAGTTTGTGCGCGGGTTCGAGTACTATGTCAATGTAACACGCACCGCGGCCTGGCAACACTCCCTGGTCACCGGCGATGAGATCAATGAGCGTCTGCTGCCCTGGCTGGAGTACCACGCGAATGAGGATTTCTTCTGCTTCGTTCATTACTGGGACCCGCATGGGCCCTATAACCACCCTTCGGAGTTCCGGAACACATTCGACCGTAGGCAGGACCCATTGCCAACGAGAACATCGCCCGATGGCTACGAGTATGTTCCCGGCTGGGGGCCGGTTGATCGCATGCCCCGAGAGGCCGAGAACATTAGTATAGACCTCTATGATGAGGAGGTACGGTATGCCGACCACTGCGTGGGTCGCGTGCGTAACAAGTTGGAAGAGCTGAAATTGCTGGATAATACCGCCATCATACTGACAGCCGACCACGGCGAGGACCTTGACCTCCACGGCACATGGGGGCATGGAAGCGTGCATGAAACCACGATTCGCGTCCCGCTAATCATCCGCGACCCTCTGAATTTGGGACAGGGCAGGAGGGTACGCGGGTTCGTCCAGCATGCCGACAATCTGCCGACGATTCTGGAGTATTTCCCCGAAAGGGAGGGCTCCAAGTACGCCCACCTGCCAGGCTATGAGCGGGCCCTGCCCCAGATCCCAACCGAATCGGACGTGCAAAGCCTGCTGGAAGAATTTCGAGTTAATGGTGAGGTGATAGTCCAGATCCCAACCGAATGGGACGGGCAAAGCCTGCTACCGATGGTCAGGGGCGAGAGACGCGGGCCTGAAGAGATAGTGATCGAATCAGGGGAACACCGCGCGTATATTGCGCCGCCCTGGAAGCTCATCTGGAACAAAACCGGCAAACTGGAACTTTTCCACCTGAAAAACGATCCGCTCGAGTTGAACGACAGGGCGAAAGAGGAATCCGCCGTGCGAGACGAGCTGGAAGGGAAGTTGAAGGCATGGGTTGCCCGGAACCTCGGGGCGCAGAAAACCGACCCCATTCTTGCCACTGAGGGGGCGTGGACCTGCTATGTGGGTAGAAGAAGGGATGAGTGAGGGTTTTGCCCCTTTGAGCACTGTTGTAATCGGGGGAATCCTATTAGCGATAATGGCGGCAGCGAGAGAACGATTTGGAAATTGCAGAAAAAAAGAGGATAAAGAGAGGTTTGGAATGAGTAAGGTTCGCATGAACATCGTCGTGGTCATTTCGGATACGCTCGGTTGCAAATGAAAGGTTTGGCAACCGGCTGCTCTCGAAGATTTCTGAGGCGGAAGCCGGCGCGACGAAGTGACTGTGGGTATGACAGAAGCAGAGTTTATAGAATTTTGCGGACGGTTGGAGTTGCCAATGATGCGCGTCGGTAAGGGA
>JAUWWP010000117.1 GCA_030616835.1 Deltaproteobacteria bacterium
CAGTGGATATTAATAGATTGGCTTCAGCGATTACCCGGGCAAAGGATCAGATTGAGCTACACCGGGCTAATTCTGCTCGAAAGATAGAGGAATTTTTTAAAACCTTCCGGACCCCTCTGCCAAAGATTACCCTGAGAAAGGGCAATAAAATTATTTTGATTGATCCTGTCGAGGTGATCTATTTCACTATTAAGGAAGGAGTGGTCTTTGCCGTAACCGAAGAGATAGAAGGGATGCTGAATTACCGGAGCCTTGATGATCTTACCAAAGATCTAAGTGGTGGTGGGTTCTTCCGGGCCCACCGCAGTTTTCTAGTCAATCTTAGCAAGATCTCTCAGATCTCCCGGGCCAAGTTAGGTACTCATGAGCTTATCATGTCCAACCGGGCGATCATTCCCCTGAGCAGGAAGCAGACCCAGGAGCTGCGGAAGTTTATTAAGTGGTAGGTAATTCTAAAAATAAGGCTCAGCCCCTGATTAATCTTCCTTTAGATTCCGGATAATGGTGCTGCGAACCTCCTTTATCAGGGCTTCCTTCTCCTCCAGGGAATACTTACTGGTATCGAACTGTTCTCCCACGACGATATGCATTCTGCCTGAATGGACCCGGAAGCTATCCGGAGGAAGAATCTTTCCGCCTCCCTGCACACTTAAAGGGGTGATCGGTACCTTGGCCTTTATTGCCAGGACGAAACCTCCCTTTTTGAACTTCCCAACCTCCCCGTTTCGGCTTCGGCTCCCCTCCGGGAAATTCAGGATGGAGATTCCCCTTGAGAATTTCTGCGCCCCCTGGTTCAGGCTCTTGATGGCCTGCTGGTGATTTTCTCGATCCAAAATAATCGTACCAATTGCCTTCATTGCCTGGCCAAAGACCGGAATGCGGGCAAGGCTCTTCTTCGCCACAAAACGAAGGTCAACCGGTAAGTAGCCAATCATGGCAAAAACATCGAAGAAGCTCTGGTGGTTAGACATGAGTATCTGGGGCGAACTTGAATCGAGGCGGCCAGCATTTTCAATTGTAACTTTCACCCCGGCTGAACGCACTATTAACCGCCCCCAAAGTTTATAGATGGGGGGAATAAGTTTACCGGAGCGGTCCAGGAAGGACACCAATATCGCCACTGATCCGATCAGCAGAGTGTAGAGGATTACCAAGATCCAGAAAAAGAATGATTTGATCATCTTATAATCTAGCCCATCACGAATTGTTGCGGGTAATCAAATGAACCCAGATGTGAATAGATTAAAAAATCCAAATGACAAAACCCAAATGCCAAATGAATGCCAAATGACTAAATTTCAAATATCAACTGAGAAACCCTAAATCCCAAATCCTAAACCCGAAACAAATTCCAAATTCAAATTAGCCAAATTCAAAACTATTTTACCTCTTCGCGACCGTAATCCCTTCGACGAGCTCAGGACAGGGTTTTGTATTTTGAATTTTAATCATTTGAAATTATTTATAATTTAGGATTTAGTACTTAGGATTTGTTCATATATTTTGTCATTTGAACTTTGGACTTTGTTTGAACTTTGGGCTTTGTCATTTGCCTTGCTTCGCTGAAGCTTTCAGCCTTCGCAGCCAGCCTACTCCTCATCATCACCGGAATCCTCATAGTCCAAATAGAATTCCCACTTCCCTTTTTTAATACCAGCTAAGAAGCTTTTAATCTGGCCCTTTAGTCTGGCAGGATAGGAAGCATTATTATTCTTTAGGTAGTGGAACTCTTTCAGGAGTGCAATTAAAATTGTCTTACATGGGCTGCCTCGCCTTCCCACAACCTTTACCCTGTTATGGGAAAGATCCCTTAAAAAGGAATCTAAATCGGCAGAATTGCTATAGGTTATCACATTTCCTAACTCACCAATCGTGTGGCCGTCACTTCCCCCACTTTGAGCCTTGTTATATTGCCTTGCCCACTGCCCGGCCCGGAGGTTTCTCCGGGCAGAGGTATGGCCATTTAAAACCTCAACCAGATCGATCTCGTCAATAGCCTCCTGGTCAAGCTTAATCTTGCTGGCTCCGGTAAATCCCGAAGCAGATGGATGAGCAGCACAACTTAAGCAGTTGTAGTCTTTGGCCTGCAAGATTATATCCTTAGCCCTCAATTTAGTTCTACTAAAAGGATCATCCATTTTATTTGGTTTGATCAGCCTCTGATAGAATCTTTCTAACTCTTTTACCTCAGGAAAATAGAAAAGCAGGTGAACCCTTTCATAGGTGGCCACTTCAATGCCGGGGACTACCAGGGTGCCATTGTTGTTTCTGCAGGCTTCAATTGAACCAGATATTTCATTATGATCGGTGATGGCAACCCCGATGTTCAGTTCTTTGGCTCTCTTTAGGGTCTCCCTGACGCTAGGGAGCCCATCAGAGTGAGCGGTATGGAAATGGAGGTCAATGCAGGTATATTTACTGCTTAACTCCTCCAAGTTCGGCCTTTCAAAGATAACTTTCATTTTCCCTATTGGAACTGGGCTCAATCACAGGTTATCGAGGAAAACCTCCAGGCGGTCGTTCAGGCCACCTTCGCCATCGTAAAACATGCTGATGACCGGCACCCCGGTTTGGTTTTGAATCTCCTGGAACATGGCGGTAGTCAGGGTGCCCGGCATGCAGCTAAACGGTGAGCAATTGACCACCAGGGATGCTCCCTGATGGATGAATTTCACCGTTCGTCCCAGGGTGAGGATGGCCTCGCCTTGAAAATGGATCGGAACATACTTAATTCCCTCGGCCAGCACCTCTTCAATAGGTGGCTCCTGGCGATCCTCAAGAATGTCACCCGCAAGCTGGTACCAGTTGTGCTCATCCCTTTTCAGAAAGTGGTTCTTGAGCACGCCTATGGCCCGTTCCTGGAGGTTAAGGAAGCCCTCCTTAGCGTTCCGTTTCTGCAGGTAAGTGGTATAGAGTATCCATTCGGTAATCGGGGCCAGCCAGGGCTCACCCCCGAATTTTTCGATCGCCCCGATGACATCTTCATTAGAGTAAGTGTTGCAGCGGACATAAATCTCGCCCACGATCCCCACCAGCGGCTTTTTCTCCGGACGGCGGGGAACGGCTTTTAGGGTCTCAAGTGCTGTCAGGAACGAAGGCTCCAGAGATCCATTAGACTCAAATGCCTGCTCCATAATCCTGATTGCCTGTTCCATTGCCTGGTTAGTCTCACCCGGGTTCAACTCGTAGGGCCGAATCTTGCAGACCGCCTTGAAAAGGAGATCGGAATTTAAGAAAACCAGCCATAGCTTCCGCCTGAGCTTTTCCTCCAATCCCTGATAAGAGTTAAAGGAAGACGGTGAGAGGATGGGTAAATCCTGGTATCCCTCACGGTTCAGGATCATCCGGTGCAGGAGGGCGTACTGACCGAAGCGGCAGGGGCCTTCGGCGGTGGGCATGAAGAAGGCGTGCTCTCCCGGATCAGCCTCTATCTCTCGAAGCTTGGTTAAAAGTCCGCCGATGGTTACTGTGGTAGGCAGACACTCGCTGCCCCGGACCATTCTCCGCCCCAGCTCAAATGCATCTCTTGTTTCCGGTTCCAGGGCCTGCGCCTGATATCCAAAAGCCCGGAAGGCCGCCGCGAATAGCCTGGTGCCAAAAGGATGCAAGGGGGGGATCCAGATCGTGCGCCGCTTGAATTCGTTGTTTGGAACTTTAGGTAGATGAATCGTGATCTTTTCCGGAGGCAAGGAGGGTGAATGTGCCCGGAGCACGTCGAGAAAGGCCTCGATCCGGGTGAGGTAGCCAGTATCGCCGCCGTGCTCGTCCAGTTCCAGGATCAAAAAAGGTCTATCGCCCATACTGTGCTCGGAGAAGCTCAAGATAAAGCTATCCGGGCCACAGTTAAAGTTGGTAAGATAAACGGCGTAGAGATTCGGGTGCTGGTTGACATATTTCACCGCACTCAGGATCCTCTGGCCGTAGGACCAGTAGATATTATAATATTCCTCTCCCAGCTCCTCCGGCGAGAAAGGGACAAAATCGATGGGGATAACCCGGTATCCCTTGTCGGCAATCTTCTGGGGTAGCGAGATATTAGCTTCCAGGTCAAAGGTGTTATAAGGTCGGCCGATAATGACAATGGCTTTCTCCCCTTTCTCCTCGAGCTCCTTTATCACCTTCCTCCCTTCTTCCTGGCAGCGGAGGGTAAAGTTGGCTTGAGCCTCCATTGCCCGGCGCCAGGCGCGCTTGAGTTCTTGCCGGGAGCATCCGAGTCGGGTACCAAGCGATTCTTCCAGTTGATCAAGCATCTTCCTCTCGCCCCAGCGGAAATCAATAATTGGTGAGAGGAAACAAGAGACATCAATATTGTTCAGGTTAAATATCGACCTTATTGCCGCGGGCAGGCTCTCTACCCAGGGACAGAAAAGGCTGTTGGAGGTAGCCGGATTTCTGCGCTCGCTGATGAGATATGGGAGGAAAATATAATCCACTCCCTCCTGGGTCAGCAGATGATGGACATGGGAGTGAGCAAGCTTTACCGGAAAGCAAAACTCGCCGCCAACGAGAGAGACACTTTTCTGCTTAATGGTGGGGTTGGTTTCCGGAGAGAGCTCGACTTCGAAGCCCAGTTCGTTAAAAAATCGCTTCCAGAGAGGGAGAAAACTATAGCTGGTCAGGGCCATGGGTATTCCGATAGTCCGAGCCCCGGGGCGAACCGTGGCTGATTTGTCAGTTGATTTTAACATTTTGCGCCGGGTACGGAACAGATTAAAATTCTCCGATACTTTCTTTTTCTTATCAGCCGGATCCCGACCGCACATATATCCCCAGGAAGGGGACTCCTTCTCCCCCTCGATTCGGGCAAAGGTTATCTTGCAGTTGTTCAGGCATAAAGTGCAGGTCTCATTCTCCATCTCTATCTTCCGGCGGGATAGACCCAGTCCCTTAAAGCGCGATTCTGTCCCTTTCTCCTCGATTATTCTGCGAGTAAGCAGGGCCACCCCAAAGGCTCCCATCACGTGGCAGAAGGGGGAGACTACCATCTCCACATCGAGCAGATTCTCAAAGGCGGCCACCAATCCCTTATTGCGTGCGGTAGCGCCCTGAAAGAAGATCTTCTTGTCCGAGATGTGCCGGTTTCCTACCACCTTGTTCAGGTAATTCTGCACAATGGAATACATCACCGCTGCCGTCACTTCTCCCCGACTGTACCCTTGGCGCAGGAGCTTATGAACATCCTGTTCCATAAAAACCGTGCAGCGGTCCGAGGTGCGGGGAGGGGTAATCCCCATAACCATGTCGCCGATCTCCGCGCAACTGAACCCTAATTTTCTTGCCTGTTCCTCTACAAATGAGCCGGTGCCCGCCGCGCAGATATAGTTCATATTGGAATCGCAGATCCGGGAGTGGTGGGTATGCATATACTTTGAGTCCTGGCCTCCGATCTCGAAGATGGTGTCGATCTCGGGATCAAAATGCATCGCGCCGGTGACGTGAGCCGAGATCTCATTGATAACCGCATCGGCACCCACCACCGTACCGACCAGCTTTCGACCAGAACCAGTAGTGCCGCAGCCCAGGATCTCCAGCTCGCATCCTTTATCCGCACAGATCTTATTGAGTGCGGTGAACAGGTGTTTGGTTGCCTGAACCGGATCGCCCAGGGTTTTGCGGTAAACATCGGCCAGGACTTCATTGCCTTCACCCACCAGGATCAACTTGGTGCTGGTAGAACCAACATCGATCCCCAGGTAGGCCTTGATTGCCTTCTCGTTGGGCCAGCAGATCAGGCGCACCTCATTTTCCCACTCATCAATATAAAATTCCTCCACCTCAAAGCTGGGGTATCTGGACTTAATGAGCTTTAAGGGCTTCCGGCCGTCCCCGGTCTCGCCTTGCCCATCCCTTTTTTCCATCTCGTTAAGGCAGTCCCAGCGGATGGATTTCAGAGATCCCTTATGATCGTCAGCCAGCTCCGCCGCCCCGCAGGCCGCGGCCAGGTGGGCATGCCGATAAGTTACTACCTGGTCCTGGTAGCGGTGCTTGAGCCAGCGCAGGACCTCACGGTTCAGGACTACTCCTCCGGTGAGCACGGTCAGCCCTTGCAGGGGTTTTCCCTTCAGCAGGGTCTGAAGCAAGGTGGCGGTCATTCCCCGGCAAAGCCCGGACCACATTGCCTCCTTGGAATAGCCCTCCTGCTGCCGGTGAATAAGGTCAGATTTGGCGAAAACCGAGCAGCGAGTGGCGATGGTGGGGGGATTTTCGATAAAGCCAAATCTTTTTAGATCAGTGTAGTTTATCTCAAGCCGCTCGGCTTGCTCATCCAGGAAGGAGCCGGTCCCGGCAGCACAGAGGGAGTTGGTGGAATAACTCTGGAAATTACCCTTTTCGTCCAGCTCGATCATGGTCACACTTCCACCGCCAACATCAATAATATTTCGCACCTCACCAAATACCCGTTTCACCGCAGCGATCTCTGCCTTGATAAAATTAATGGGGGTAACCCTTAACTGAGAGGCCAAAAGATGGGCATTCGTGCCGGTTATTCCGATGCCGCTGAGCCCATCAATCCTTAGTTCCTGGATCACTTCTTTTATTGCCCGGATGGGGTTGCCCTGATGAGGATGGTAGACCTTCTCTTTTATCTCCCCATCTCCCCATAACACCAGCTTGATAAATAGCGAACCAATGTCGATTCCCAGACTCTTACCTTGTCGAGTAGGCATCTTCAACAACCTCCTTACTCTAAAAACTCCCGGATCTGCCGGATCAGGCCGCGGCGGGACTTCTCATCGGCCACCCTCAGGGGGATGACCTTCTGTTTCTTTCGTTTTCCTTCGTCTAACTTTTCGGTAGTAAAAATACCCTGGTTCTGGTAGTGTTTGATCGCCGTTGAAAAAATAGGGGGGCTGAGCGCTTCCCTTTTCTGAAGGTCTCCTACCTCATAGAGCCGCTTCCCCCGCTCGAGAACCTGCTTCAGAAATTCCTTTTCCTCCCGCCCCTTCTCCCCCAATTTGGCGGCCGCCTCCAGCACAAGGTAGTAGGATTCGAGGAAGTTAAAGATAAGCAATCGGAAAAGCTCCAATACCGGTTGCTTCTCGGTAAGACTTAATTTTCCCCCGTTTCCCTGGGATTCCTTCAAGATTCCCTCGGTGAGGAAGTAGCTCAGCACCTGTTGGAAATATTCCTCCTCGGAGATCTTATTCCGGTAGATAAACTCCTGCTCCAGAAGATTCTTTAAGAAGGAGAAGCGCCGGCGGGCCTCCTTGAGCTCCACCACTTTCTCCCGGAGGCTTAGAACCGCGGAGGCCAGTAAGGCGGTAGTTACGAAAAAGTGGAGGATATTGTTCTTGTAGTAGTCGATAACAATCCTTTTATCCTCCCTTACCGAGAGGATTCGCTCGCCCTCGCGCACCACCTCCTCGATGTGCTTGTGCTGCTTAAAGAAAGCAAGGGTATCCTCCACTGCCCGGGAAAGATTATTCAGGCTATTGGAGA
>JAUWWP010000105.1 GCA_030616835.1 Deltaproteobacteria bacterium
GGCATGATGGGACAATCTGTTGTCCGGATGGCCGGTAAAATGAAGATGGTCTATTTTACTTTTGAGTTCTTTAATTAGTAAATCCCTCAGGCTGCGAAGATATTCCGAACGTTTGGGCATCTCTTCTTGGGCAAGCCGGGCTGCCTTACCCATCCCCACAATAGCCGGAACATTCTCGGTCCCCGCCCGCCTGCCTTCCTCCTGGATTCCGCCGTCAAGCAAAGGCAAGATCCGCACGCGCTTACGGATATATAAGGCCGCCGCACCGGGGGGGGCGTAAAACTGGTTAGCGGCCATACTCAAGGTATCTACTCCAAGCTCATTTACATCCACCGGTATGCTCCCCACCGCCGCTACCGCATCACAATGAAATACAATTCCTTTTTCATTAACTAATACGGTTAGCTCAGCAATGGGTTCAATTGTGCCTATTTCACCGTTAGCAAGCATAATCGAGACGAGTATCGTCTCATCCGTTAATAGCTTAGCCAATTCATCCCGCGACACTATCCCGTACTTATCTACCGCAGCATAACTTATCTTAAAGCCCAGTTTCTCCAAAAATTTGGCTGAATGTAATATGGATTGGTGCTCGATCGCAGAGAGGACAATATGCTTGCCTTTGTTCTGATGGGCTAAGGCGAGACCTTTTAAAGCGAAATTATTCGACTCGGTACCGCTGGCCGTGAAGAAAACCTCTTCTGGCCGAGAATTAATAAGCTGGCCTACTGTAGCGCGCGCCTCATCGATGGCCGCTTTGGTCTGTTCACCAAAGCTATGCATACTTTGAGGATTCCCAAAGATATCGGTCAGATAAGGCAGCATAACCTCTTTCACCCGAATATCCAGCGGATTACCCGCAACATGGTCAAAGTATATCTGTTCCATTATCTGGACTCCTTACGATTCCTGCTTTCTTATCTCGCTTATTTAAGTCTACTTATATAGTCAAATGCTGACAGAGCTGCTTTTGCCCCTTCTCCACAGGCCACGATGATCTGTTTGGCGGGAACATCAGTTACATCTCCGGCCGCAAAAATTCCGGAGATATTGGTTTCGCACCTGCAATTCACAATTATTTCTCCAATTTCGTTTTTCGCCACATCTTTAATAAATTCAGATGTCGGGACATACCCGATTTCAATAAATATTCCCCCTACGGTTAGATCTTCCACTTTACCCTCGCGTTCAATCTTTATTCCCTGAACTAACTTATCTCCGGAGATTTGTTTCACTTTTGCACTATTATAAATAACCACTTTTCCGCTACCTTTGGCCTTTTCCACCATTATTGGGTCAGCACGTAATTTATCAGTAACATCAACAAGGTAAATCTTTTTCGCGATTTTTATTAACTGAAGTGTTGCATCCAATGCCGAATTCCCACCGCCGACAACAACAACATCCATATCTGAGAATAACGGCGCATCACAGGTAGCGCAGTAAGTAACACCTCTATTTTTAAATTCGTCTTCGCCTTCCACTCCCAGTTTCCGCGGAATTCTTCCGGAGGCAATAATCACTGTTTTTGCCTGGTATTCTCCTTTGTCTGTTCCAACCTTTACAATATCATTTTCCTTATTCACTAAGGTTACTCTCTCGCCTTCTTTTAATTCAAGCTCAAATTGTTCCAGATGTTCTTTAAACCTTTGGGCCAGCTCAACACCGGTAATAAACTGATAACCGGTATAATTCTCAATATCGCTGCTTAGTATCGTTTGTCCTCCGATATCACCGGTAATAACCAGGAAATTCATCCTTTTTCGGGCAGCATAAACACTTGCAGTTATGCCGGCAGGGCCGGCTCCGATAATAATCAAATCATTCATTTTCACCCCCCTAATTCCCGGGTTATTGCTTCCTTATCAAATCCGACTATTATCTTCCCATCAATCTCAACTACCGGTACCCCCATCTGCCCTGTTTTATCCACCATTTCTTTTGCTGCTATGCGATCACGACCCACATCTACCTCTTCAAATGATATGTTCTTTTCCTTTAAGAAGGTTTTCACCATAGTGCAATAGGGACAGGTGGGTGTAGTATAAATCTTTACCGTTTTAGCCATAGTTAATTACCTCCTTTTAATTATTATTAGATCTGGACTGCTTTTTACCTACCTTTTTCCTCTTCGGTTTACCTTTTAACATCTGCTTGAATTCTTCGTAACCGGCTTTTATCTCTTCTACCGAGGCTTCGTCCTCCAAAGTAGTAACATCTCCGACAGCCACATCTTGGACGATTGCTTTTAATACCCGCCTCATTATCTTGCCGGATCTTGTCTTGGGAAGCTTCGTTACAAAGTGAATCTCCTTAGGTGTTGCTATCGGACCTATTTGTTTACGAAGAGTCCCGATTATTTCCTTCTTTAGTTTATCGGTTGGCTTATGTCCTTCTTTTAATATCGCGAAGACAACGATATTCTCTCCTTTTATTGGATCAGGGATACCCACTACGGCAGCCTCGGCAACAAAAGGTGTTGCGATAACCGCGCTCTCTATCTCGGCAGTGCCTAACCGATGACCTGCCACTTTTAGGACTTCATCCGCTCTTCCCAGTAGCCAGAAGTACCCCTCGTCATCCTTGATCGCATAATCGCCAGTATAATACATCCCCTTAAATCTCGACCAATATACTTCTTTGTATCTATCTGGATCCTTGTAAATTCCATTGGTCATACCCGGCCAAGGTTTTCTTATTACTAAATACCCTTTTACTCCGGGAGTCATAGGTTCGCCGGAATCACCCACCACTTCTGCGTCGATCCCGGGCAAAGGCAAGGTGGCAGAGCCAGGCTTGAGGGGGACGAGTTCTATGCCCGGGGCGGGTGATATCATTATTCCTCCGGTCTCGGTCTGCCACCAGGTATCAACTATTGGGCACCTTTCTCCCCCAATGTGCTTATAATACCATTTCCATACCTCAGGGTTGATAGATTCACCAACGGAGCCTAAGATCTTTAAGCTACTTAGATCATGCTTCTTTATCCACTCCTCACCATAACGGATAAACATACGGACTGCGGTGGGGGAGGTATAAAAGATAGTAACCCCATACCTTTCGATAATTTCCCACCATTTGCCGGGATCGGGATAATCGGGAACTCCTTCATACATAATAATCGTTGCGCCATGGAGTAACGGTGCATAGACAATTGACGAGTGCCCGGTTACCCAACCCACATCGGCAGTGCACCAATAGATGGATTCGTCGGAGATATCAAACACCCACTTGTAAGTGGCATAGTTGTAAACTAAATATCCACCGGTAGAGTGGACAATCCCCTTTGGTTTTCCGGTAGTTCCCGAGGTGTAAAGGATATACAACGGATGAGTAGACTCTACCACTTCGGGCTCAACATAATTTTCGGCATCTTTCATCAATTCATGATAAAGGCAATCCCGCCCTTCTTTCATCTTTACTTCTTCCCGGGTTCTTCTTACCAGAACCACCTTTTTTACCGTCGGCGTAGAGTTTAACGCATCATCAGCAATTTCTTTGAGCGCAACCAGTTTTCCTCTTCTTACGCCAAAGTCTGCGGTTATCAAAACTTTGGCACCAGTATCGTTTATTCTATCTGCTAATGATTGACTGCTAAATCCCGAAAATATAACAGTATGGATAGCGCCGATCCTGGCGGTTGCCAGCATTGAGATTACGAGTTCAGGGATCATCGGCGAATATAGGACTACGATATCGCCTTTCTTAACACCAAGGTTTTTCAGGACCGATGCAAATCTGTTTACTTCCCTATGTAGTTGGGTATAACTGAAGGATTTTGTATTCCCGCGTTCATCTTCCCAGTAGAGTGCTATCTTATTCTTACGCCAGGAATGTAAGTGGACATCTACACAGGCGTAAGAGGCGTTGAGCGTGCCGCCAACAAACCATTGAGCAAACGGCTCCTTCCAAACGAGAACTTTATCCCAGCGTTTAAACCAGGGAATTTCTTCTGCCTCTTTCCCCCAAAAACTTTCTGAGTCGGAAATTGCTTTCTTTTGCAGCTCGATATACCTTCTTACCGGATAAAACTTTTCCTTTTCCATAGTTCTGCCCCTTCCTATTTTAAATATTTCGTTTAATGTTTCCGGGGTTTACCATATTATGTCATAGAGAAGCGCCTCTTACACACTGTAACTATTTCCCATATCTTACTTTTTGAAGATAACCGGGCCCCGTTCAAGGATTATCAATACCAGATCAAGGATAAAGAGAAGGATCACCACATCCCTTACTAAGAGCTTTCCTAATCCGTGGGGCATTATAGCCTCTATTCCCCACAGGCAAAAGGTAATTCCCATTACCATCCGCCAGTGGTATTTATCCTGACCACGACAGATGGTAAAACAAAGAGATATGAACGAGAGACCAATAAGGATCAATGCTAATGCTTCTACAATCGTATGGAGTCCTGGGTCACCTATGTTGAGAACATCAATTATGAATAGAGAAAGGCTGGCTAGCAATGCCACTGCCACACCAATAAGTGGGATTCTGAGGATTAAATTCACTTTCAAAACCTCCTTATACACTAACAACTAATAACGGTTTTATTTTGTTTAAATAGAGCAGCTCCCATTTTTTCTCTCCTTCTCCTTTAATTTTTCGCTTTCCTAATAACTTAGGTAATAAACGAGGTGCGGATTTTATTTGACTTACTCACTCAACATCAACCTTTATCTGCCTTGCTGTCTTCTCCTTATTCTTGGGCAAGGTGCTCTTTGTGCTTTTCGGCAATGGTATCGGCCAGATTATCTAAAGCCCGGAAATCAGCGTCTTTCGGGAGCCCTTTACTTAGCACCGGATCCAATAATTCTACCTTCAGGTTAGGTATCATCCCGGTCAGTTGTTCGACCGTCCTGCCTCCCCAGCCGTAGGAGCCGATGATAGAGGCAAACTTCAAATTGGGCCTGAGGGCGTTTACCAGAAAGGCAGCGTAGACAACATTTGGATGTGGACCAGCCAGGACAGTAGGCGCCCCGATAACAATGGTTGCCGCATCCACCAATGACATCGCCAGTTTTCCCAGGTCAGTCACCGTGAGGTCGAATTGTTTCACGGTTACGCCCCTTTGGGCTAAAGCCTCAACAAGGTATTCCACCATTTTGCGGGTGCTGTCGTGCATCGAGATATAGGGCAATACCACGATGTTCTTGGGCTCGCCGAAGGCCCAGCGATGATATGCTTCCACGATGAACTCGGGCTTATCGTGCATCGGACCGTGGCTGGGAGCGATGATGTTAATTGCGCAGTCCTTTATCCTCTCCAGATTCTTCTGGATGTTCGTTCGGAAGGGCATCATGATTTCCGCGTAATACCTCTTGGCTGCCTCGTAGGCCTGTCCTTCATCGGCTACATACAGGTCGGTTGTGGCTAAGTGGGAACCAAAGAAATCGCAGGAGAAAAGTATTCCATCTTCTCTAAGATAAGTAAGCATTGTCTCCGGCCAGTGAACCCAGGGAGCATGGATAAACTCCAGGGTTCTATCTCCCAGCGAAATGGTCTCTTTATCGTCAACAGTTATAAACTTATCTTCCGGGATCAGGAGCAAGTCTATAAGCATCCCTTTACATTTGGGCGTGCAGACGACTTTTACCTGAGGGTATCTTTCGAGGACCCGGGGGATAGTGCCGGAATGGTCCTGCTCCGCATGGTTGGCAACCAGATAATCTATATTTTCAACCTCAAGTTGGTTCAGGTGACTTATCAGCACCTCCTCCATGGTGGGATCTACCGTATCAATGAGGGCTGTCTTTTCACTACCCATAATTAGGTATGAGTTATAACTCGTGCCATCGGGGAGCGGGATAAGTGCATCAAATAGCCGTCGGTCCCAGTCAATTACCCCGACCCAGTAGACTCTGGGTTTTATTTCTCCTGGTTGTCGAGTAGGCATCTTCAACAACCTCCTTTCCCCCCCGATGCCCATCGGGGGATTAACGCCACTAAATCCCCCCTCCCCCCTTTGAAAAAGGGGGGAGGGGGGATTTTTATCTTACTACTCCTTCAATATTCCAGCAGTCTCTTTTCTCCCTCAATCTCTTTAATCTCCGTAATATCCTGGGTGGCCTCCAATGTGCCCAGATACTTACCTGCTTTATCCCGAACGGCAAAATATCTTATGTATACCTTTCGATTTTTAAGATTTATCCAAAATTCGGCTGAATCTCTCTTGCCGCTCTTAAAATCGGACAATATCTGGTTTACTTTATCCACACTGTCCTTTGGGTGGCAATTCTGAACCGACTTCCCAATCACAGAGGCCGGCCGTTTGAAGATCCTCGTTTCGTGCTTATTCCAGAATTTGACTGAATCACTTTCATCAACGAAGGAAATCTCTACCGGTATTGCCTCCAATATCCCGGCTAACTGTTCCTTGCTCAGGTTTTCTATCATTTCTTATACCTCCATTATTCCTCTACCTTTTCAAACTGGTCCTTGCTCGCCCCGCACACAGGGCATACCCAATTATCTGATATTTCCTCGAAAGGCGTGCCGGGTTTTATGCCGCCGTCAGGGTCACCCAACTCAGGGTCATAAATGTAACCACAAACGGAGCACTTGTATTTCGCCATTTTTGGTGCAGCCTCTTTTTTCACTTCGACATAGCTGGGAGCTGTCTTGGGAGTTGTGCCTCTTTTGACCTGATGATAGTACGCATAAGTCATTGGCTCGCCTTCTTTCAAAGTGTCCGCCCCCACAAGCTCTCCGATAAAGATAGTGTGAGTCCCGACATCTACCTGGTTAATTACCCTAACTTCAAGATAGGCTAAGGTATGGTCAAGTACTATGGGGGCCTTGGTTTCACCCAGCTTGTAATTGATACCTTTGAGTTTATCTACTTCCCTACCTGACTTGAAGCCGAAATTGCCGATGAAACTCAGGGGAGTATCCTGGGAGAGGATTGAGGCGGTAAATACTTTACTTTCCTGGATAAGCTCATGGGTCAAATTCTTCTTATTGATACTTACGGCAATAACCGGCGGTTCAGATGTGATCTGGAAGACCGTATTGGCAATCTGACAGTTGAACTTGCCTTCCTTTTCGGAACTAACCACATACAGACCATAACCCAATTTATGAAGGGCTTTAAGATTCATTGTCCACCTCCTTTTTCGTTGCCGGGTTAGCCTCCATCCAGGGAGTGATGCTCATTTGTACGGAGCCAGCCCTGTGGATCAATAATATACTCCCGGTAGTCAACCAGAGCCAAATAGTGTCCCCTCTCTTCAGCCGCCAAGTCCTCATAAAAGTTCTTCTCAGCATCGAATATAGCTTTATCACCCTGATGTTTATAGAAATCCTGGGTTTTGGTTTCCATCTCCATCGCTTTGGCTATGACATCGAGCTCAGCAGAAGGCGCCTTAATATTGGGGGCAGCCGCCTCCATCGCCTTGGAGAATATAGTGTTCAACTTTTCTCTTTTCCCCGGCTGTATGTTAATCTCAGGCCAGGAATTCCTATTCTTGATAGCCTCAAATATTTCTTCAAACCTTTGCCGATGCTTGTCCTCCTCAGTAGCCAACCATTGAAAAAGCTCTTTGCCTACCTTGTTATCACTTTCCTGGCTGGCTTTCTGGTAGTATTCCTTACCATCAATTTCCATTTGAATCGCAAACTGAAGCGCCTCTGAAGCCTTAGCTTGCTCATCTTTCATATTAGCTCCTTTCATTTATTCGTCTTTCTGGACAGTACCTCGCCTTTTATCCCGATCTTTATACTTTCGAAGGGAATATCCTTTCCACTTTTCTTTAAGGCTTCTTGGGCAATATGAACAAGCCCATAACAACAGGGGACTTCCATGTGGACGAC
>JAUWWP010000463.1 GCA_030616835.1 Deltaproteobacteria bacterium
CAGTCCTTATTTTTTGGATATTCTTGCCACATTCCTTATCCCTAATTCACAATTCCGTGTCAGTGGCGGCGTCGGTGTCAGTGTCGGTGGTCAGAACCAAGATTGTAGATTGTAGATTTTAGATTAGAGATTTTAGATTAAGATCCTCCTACGCCGATAGCTACGGCGGACAGGTCCCCCTCACCCTTGCCCTCTCCCCAAAAACAAATTAGGGGACGTAATTAATAAATTGACTTTTGGTGGGATAGGTTTAGGGGGAATAGCAAAGATATTTAAGGAAATGTTAGAGAAATGTTAATATATTAATTACGTCCCCCTTTTCAGATTACTAAAATCTAAAATCCATAATCTACAATCTCTAGTAATTTGCATTTTGCATTTTGCATTTTTCATTTTGCAATTCGCCTTAAGGAAACTCTTCGTGCGTAATTTATAACTCCTGGGCGGTAGTGAAGCCTTCGTGAATTGCATCAATGACTTTGGCCGGCTCCCGGCAGTCCCCGATCTTCTTAAAGCTCACCCCGGCCCGGGTCAGCGCCTCGCCCAGAGCATTAACCGGTCGGGAGCCCAGGGCCAGCACCACGGAGTCGCTCGGCTCAACCAATTCCTTGCCGTCCTTTTCATAAACCACCTCTCCGGTGCGAATCTCCTTCACCTTGGCCTCGGTAAGGCTCCTGACCCCTAAGAATTTTATCTCCTTCAGTAGAACCCAGCGGGAGAAAACTCCAATATCCTGGCCGAGCTTCGGTAATTGCTCGATCAGGGTCACCTCCCGGGTGCCCTTCTGGCAGAGGGCGCGCAGGGTCTCGAAATCCTCGCCTTCATGCATGAGCAGAAACTTGAGGGTCTCGGCCGAGATGGTTCCCTGGGCAGCAATATATAGTGCAGTTTCCACCCCTACGGCACCGCCTCCGATTACCACCACCTTCCGACCCAGATCAACCTCTTCCCGCAGCACTTCCCAGGCAGTGCAAACCTGGGGAAGATCAATTCCGGGGATTTCCGGCAGAAGGGGTTCAGCACCGGTAGCCAGAATCAGGGCCTCGGCTGCCCTCTTTTTGAGCGATCTTACCGTAGCCTCCTTACCCAGCTTCAGAGTAACATTCAGCTTCTTTAGCTGTCCGAGGTAATAGGGGAGCAGGGAAATAAACTCCTGCCGCCCCGGGGGAGCTGCCGCTAAAGGGAGCTGCCCGCCGATTGAGTTCTGCTTTTCGATCAAGGTAACCCGGTGTCCCCGCCGGGCGGCGGTGCAGGCTGCCTCCAGACCGGCCGGCCCGGCCCCCACCACCACGACTTTTTTAGGGGTTGAAGCTGGCCTGAGGGCCCGTTCCTTCTCCAAGCCGGCCTGGGGGTTGGTCAGACAGCCGAGGGGCTGGCCGGAAAAGAGAAGATCCATGCACCCCTGAATGCAACCTACACAGGGGCGGATCTCCTCAAAGCGGCCTTCCTCACCTTTTCGGGCCCACTCCGGATCCGCAATCTGGGCCCGGCCAATACAGACCATATCCGCGATACCTTCCCGGAGGATCTTATCGGCCTGGCGCGGATCAGTAATCCGGTTGGATGCCATCACCGGAACCGAGACCTCCCGTTTGATCCCGGCGGCCAGATAGGTGAAGGCACCTCGGGGAACGTTCATAGGAAGCTGGGGAACCCGGGTCTCATGCCATCCGCCAGTGACATCGATGGCATCGACCCCGGCCTCCTCGAATACCCGGCAGGCCTGAGCCGATTCCTTATTGGTATGGCTGCCAGGAACAAAGTCACTGCCTGACACCCGGATGGTAACGGCAAAATCCGGCCCCACCCGCTCCCGCACCTTCTCAATCACCTCCCGGGGGAAGCGGGTGCGGTTCTCGAATGAGCCACCATATTCATCATCCCGCTTATTGACCAGGGGAGAAAGGAACTGGCAGATAAGGTATCCGGCCGCCCCGATGATCTCAACCCCATCCACTCCTGCCTGCTTGGCCCGGGCGGCCGCGGCCGCATATTTTTCTTCGATCCCCAGGATCTCCTCCACACTCAGGGCCCTGGGCTCTTCCCGGGTGTAGCGGGAACGAATCGCCGAGGCCGAGACCGACTGCTGCCCTCCAATCAACATGGAAAAGGAATAGCGGCCGGCATGAAATAGCTGGAGCATAACTCGGGCACCGTGACGATGGCAGGCATCGGCCAGTTTTTGATATCCCGGGATATACTCATCGCTCTCAATAGTGGGCATTATCGTCCCGGAACCGATCAGATCAATACCGATTCCGCCGACAATGATCAGCCCACAGCCGCCGGCAGCCCGGGCCTCATAAAAATCAATTATCCGCTGGCTGCAGCGTCGATTATCCGCATAACTTAGGGTTAAGGCCGGCATGCAGATCCGATTCTTCACTTCAATCGGCCCAATTTGAATTGGTTGATAGAGTTTACGCAGCATAGTTGTCTCCTTTCCTTATGTGATTTGGACTAAATAGTTAAGGCTCATCACGAATTGTCCCGCGTTCCCGCGGGATTAAAATCAAAGGATTCAAGTCCCTGTTATTCCTTGCTACTCCCTGCTACTCCCTGCTATTCCTTGCTACTCC
>JAUWWP010000413.1 GCA_030616835.1 Deltaproteobacteria bacterium
AACCTGCGATGAATGGGTCAAGGTGTTCGAGAATGTTGACGCCTGTGTTGAACCGGTCCTCAATACCAAAGAAATGGTTGAGCATCCTAATACCAAAGGCAGGGAGATGATTGTCGATGTCCCCAAGCCGGACGGCTCGACCCAGAGGCAGGTAGGAAGCCCATTCAAGTTTTCCCGGACTCCTCCGGAGATTCGCCATGTAGGGGTTGAGTTAGGGGCTAATACCGAGGAGGTTTTGAGGAAAGCCGGCTACTCGGAGGAAGAGATCGAACAGATGAGGAAGGCGAAGGTTTTTGGATAAGGTCTTTAAAAATTTGCACTTGGTGCATAATTTATGGTAATATAGATTCTAAGGAGGGAGTGACAATGAAACATTTTCAAAAAATTTGCCTTAAAAAACAGCTAATCTGGTATTTGGTGATCTTCTTCGCTTTCGTCCCGGCCTGGCCAGCCCCGGGTGGTGCTTCCTTTATCCCTTCTCAGGGCTCACTGGGTTCCCCGGATCCTTCCATCCGGCAACAGGACCTCCAGAAGATCCAGACTCTCCTGGAAAAAAAGGTTGTCAGCCAGAGGCTTAAAGATTTTGGCCTCACCCCGGAAGAAGTGACCAGCCGACTTTCTCAATTAAGCGATAAGAAAGTGCATCAGATTGCTTCCCGGATCGATGAGTTGCAAGCCGGCGGCAATGCTGTGGGTCTCATATTCGGCCTGCTGGTCATAGCGCTTCTGGTCATTCTAATCCTTTACCTCTTGAAACACATTGATATTGAGGTCAAGAAATAGAATTTTTAACCACATATATTTAGTTTCTCCAGGGATCAGCAGATTTAGTGTATTTTTTTTCCTGCTCATTTTCTTTACCGCTTGTTCCCCGAAGAGCCTCTCCCGGGTTAAGGCCAATATTGAGCTGAATCCGGCCCGTGCCCATTTTCTCCCCGATGTCCCTTTCTTCCCCCAGAAAGATAACTACTGCGGCCCTGCCGTCCTGGCCAGCATCTTAAATTTCTACGGCAAGAAATTATCTCAGGAAGAAATAGCTGAATCGGTCTACCTTCCTCAACTGAAAGGGACACTTAACCTCGACCTTCTCCTTTATGCCCGGGGTCAGGGCTTTGAGGCTGAGATCATCAACGGCGATCTGGAACGGTTGAAGAAGGAGCTCGCCCGGGGTCACCCGCTAATAGTTTTTCTTAATTTAGGTTGGCGCTTCTATCCCATCCGCCACTATGCAGTGGTAGTAGGCTATGACGATATTCAGCGGCTCATTATCATCCATTCGGGAAAGAGGAAAAATAAGCTTATCTCCTACAAAAGGTTCCTGAAGGCCTGGGAGAAGACGGGCTATTGGTGCCTTTTGATCCTCCCTCAGGCAGGATAAACCGTGAAGCTCCTGGTTAAGATTGCAGGCAGTCTTTTTTTAACAATAGCTCTTCTGGGCTGCAGCTCCTTTTCCCTCATTCCTGCCAGTAAAGACCCCTTAAGCGCTGAGGAGCATCTGGAACTGGGAGTTGCTTATGAATCCTCGGGAGAGCTTGAGCTTGCCCGGAGGGAATATGAGAGGGCCTTAGACAAGAATCCTGATCTCACCCAGGCCCTGATTAATCTGGGGAACGTGCATTATCAGATGGAAGACTATTTACTGGCGGAGAAAGAGTATTGCCGGGCTTTAAAGCTCAATCCCCAGAATGGGGACCTCTACAATAACCTTGCCTGGGCCTATCTCTCCCAAGAAAGATTCGAACCGGCTCATCAGGCCGTTGCCCAGGCCCTGAGCCTCAACCCTCCCCACCGGCATATCTATCTCGATACCCAGGGGGTGATCTATCATCGTCAGGGAAGGTACCAGGATGCAGTCCAATCATTTAAAGAGGCGATCAGATTATCCCCGGAGAATTCCTCAAGATTCCTCTCTGAGGCTTATTCTAACCTGGCCGAGTCCTATCGGGCATTGGGATTGGAGAAGGAGGCTCAGGAGGCAGAAAGCAAAGCCCGAAACCTCCGCCAGGATTGAATAAGTTTGATCTCATTATATCCTATTATCGAATGACATAAACTTATTAAAATGTATTAAAATAACTATATATTATAGTTGATTCTTAATGCTTTGAAAATATGACTTGACAAATTATATAAATAATACTATATTATATAGTTAATTATGCTTAATAAGGTAAGTAAATGAAGCCATTAGAATTTTTTTACCGACATTCAGTTTTCACGCGCCAGGAGTTTCTCGCTGAATATTTAAAAGGAGGGGACAAGAGTGAGTACACCGCCAACAACGTCCTGGCCCAGCATGTGGCCTCAGGACGGTTACTCCGAGTCCGGAGGAGCTTATATACGGTCGTCCCGCCAGGGCTGGATCCGGAGAAATACTCCGTTGACCCTTACCTCCTTGCGACGAAGTTTGCGGACGATGCGGTTGTCGCCTATCACGCAGCTCTCCAGTATTATGGCAAAACCTACTCGATCTGGCACAGATTTCACTATTTGATAAAAGGACGGGGTCGTCCATTCCGATTCCGAAACTCTGAATTCGTTGCCATACAAATACCGGCTTTACTTCGAGTCTTGTCGGACGCAGGGGGTGAGATTGTTGAAAAACCCCATCTGGGTGGAACCGTTCGAGTGACCACATTTGAACGAACCATGGTGGATGTACTTGACCAGCCCGAGCTCTCTGGAGGCTGGGAGGAGATATGGCGATCCTTGGAGATGGTGGAATTCTTCGATCTTGATGCAGTAATCAGCTATACGTTGAAGCTCGGTTCGGCTCTGACTGTTGCCCGAGTAGGTTTTTACCTCGAGCAGCACCGGGAACAGCTAATGGTGGAAAAACGCCACCTGGAGTCATTGCAGGCTCATCGTCCAAAACAGCCGCGATATATGGGACAGAAGAAAAAATCAGGGAAGTTCTTCTCCAAATGGAATCTTGTGGTGCCCGAGTACATACTGAAGCGATTCTGGGAGGAAGTCCTGTGAATCTCAC
>JAUWWP010000227.1 GCA_030616835.1 Deltaproteobacteria bacterium
ATCGGTCAGGTTCCGGGAGTGGGGGGCATAGGGATCCCCGGAGGGACCGGTGGAGCTCGAAAACCAGACCCGGGAAAGGTCGGAGAGATCGACAATAAGCCGGGAGGTCGAGCCCTCAAGCACCTTGAACCCCTCTTCACCAAATTCGGAGTAGGCCGCATTAATCGTGTAGTTAGAGCCAGGATAAGGAAAGGTGCCGATGTTAATATACTTGCCCAAAACCGGGACTTCTCCTAACGGGTGATTGAGCGAAAGGGTGTGGATATTCCCCCATTTCCATTCTTCCGGATCCTCTCCCTGATGATTGCGCAGCCACCAAAAAGCCTCCTCAATTGATTGGCGGAGAATCTGGCTCCGATCCTCCACTGCTGCGGTTTCCCGGTTGTCAAACCAGGGACTTAGTTTATCATTGATGATCCTCCGCATCGTCTGGTCTCCCAGCCCCGAGTAATTGAGCACCCACCCAGCGAACTCCTCCCCCAGCTCGTCCCGGAAGGTATTCCCGAGGAAGCTCTTCCAGGCTAAGTGATAAATGGAGCAGCCCACCGAATCCAGACTGGCCCGATACCCCTGCTTCTCCCACTCGGTTAGTGCCTGAATTATACGCTCGGTCCAGGCCGGATCTAAGCCCCCTTCCCTGAGTGCCTCGATCATAATCGGCACATTCGTCCGGGCCGGGATGATTGCTATATCCGCCTGGATGGCTTTCATATCCTCCGGCCCCAGTTTCTTCTTTGCCTGAAGAAGCTCCCGGATCCGGGTTGCCCGCCAGGGAGAAACGAAACAGTCGCTGATATAATAGGGATAATCGAACGGGGCAATACGGTTATTGGCAGTAACGATGAATCCCTCCGCGGGATTAAAGGCATGGGGCAGCTCCTGGAAGGGCACATACCCCTGCCAGTCCTCCTTCCCGGTCCAGCCCCGGCGAATCAGGACTCCCTGGTTGTCCGGTCGTCGGGGAAGGTGCATCGTGGCCCAGTAGCCAATGTTACCGTGCAGATCGGCATAGACATGATTAAAGCCTACCGGTCCCTGGGCAATTAGGGCACAGGCATCCACAAATGATTGCCAGTCTCGGGCCCGGGCCAGGGCGAAATAACCCCGGGTGAACTTATTTAGCTCGGGCTTGACTAACTGAAAGCTCAGAACCTCGTCTGGGCCTCCGGCCTCCATTACCAGGTCTTCACCAAACAGCTCCGGCTCCACAACCGGGCCGTGGCCGGAGACCCGGAAGCGGTAAGGGATCGCCTGGCTGCCCCGCACCCGGATTATTTCATCAACTATGTCGAAATCAACCCACTGGTCCTGGTAGAGATACTGGTCCGGATTCCGGGGATTGACCCTCTCCCGGAAGAGATCGAAGTAGTCTGCCATCACATTGGTGATCCCCCAGGCAATCCGCTGGTTGCTGGCTGCTCCAAAAGCGGGAAATCCGGGAAACATCATCCCCTGGAGATTAAAATCACCCCCCTGAAGGTGAATATGATACCAGTAAGTTGGGGTTATGTTCAGCGGCACATGGGGATCATTGCACAAGATGGGGCTGCCGCTCCGGGTGCGGCCTCCGGAGACCACCCAGTTGTTGCTGCCCCGGGGAATAAACGAGTGAAGACTTCGGAGGATTCGGGCCAGTGCTAACACTACTTTATCGTTTCGAGCCGGGGGGTGATCGAGATAGGTGGTTACCGTCGGACCGGTTTCATCATAGCGGGGGAAGAAGAGCTTTGCTGCCTCCGGCCCCATCTCCCGGGATAGCTTACTGTAAATATATTCGCGGTAGATGTTGGTGCTGATCCCGGCCAGGCCAATAAGCTGGGCAACCGCCAGGGAGTCGGTTGGCTTCCAGGGCTCGGGCTCACCAAGGGTGTATTCAAAGGAATATTTGCCCCCCAGATCTTTTAGCCCCGCGTTAATCCCGTCACTGAATGTCTGAAGCAGGGAGAGGGTCTCCGGGTCCATCTGTTCGATTGCCCGGCGGGCCCAGTGCTCAAAGCGAAATGTTCTCATGATCTTATCCATCATTAACGAGCTCAATCCAAAATAGGCAGGGCGGTTCCCCGCGATCTCACTGAGCCGGCCCTGCGCTACCCGCCTCATGGTGTCAAGCTGAAAAAAGCGATCCTGGGCCATAACATAGCCGGCGCCAAAGAAAAGGTCATGATTATTCTCGGCAATTACATGGGGGATATAATTGGTATCCCGGACAATTCTAACCGGGGCGCTGATACCGGCTACGGTAAACGAACCAGAGAGAGGATGGCTTCCCCCCAGGTTCTGTAGAATCAACCATACAATCACCGCGGCAATCAGTAACAACGCAGCAATTACCACTACCCCTCTAATAATCCAACTTTTCATATTCCCTCCTTTTATAGATTTTAGATTGTAGATTTTAGATCTGAAGTCTGTAATCTGGAATCTATTAACTTTTCTTACCCTCAGGAGGCAGGGGAAAGTTTTTCCGGATCAGTTTCAGGGCATCAGACTTTGTCTTAACCCTTCCTTCCAATTGGGCATCCTCAACGGTATTCAATATATCTTTAAACTGCGGACCAGGAGAATAGCCCTGGGTAATTAAATCATTCCCGCTAATCAGTCTCGGAGGTCTCAGGGGTTCCTTTTCCTGCTCGAATTCCACAAGCTTTGCCCGGCAGAATTCCCAGTTCTCCAGGCTCCCGTGGCTACCCAGGCAGTCCAGGCGATGAAGCTCCAGATGATCCTCGAACCGCTCCATCCGAAGGAACCTTTTAAGCTTGCTCTCCCGCATCCTCTTGACCATCATAAACCGCATATGGTTCCCAACTAACGAAGCAATATGCTCCACCTGCTTACCCGGAAGCCGGAGGCGACGACAGATTTTGGTAGTCAATGAGGCACCAACATGGTCGTGCTCGTTGAATCGAATACGATCCTGAACGGTGAAGGTGGAGGGTTTGCCCACATCATGCAAAAGCACAGCCAGGGCGAGCTCTTCGGAGGGGTTCACCATTTTTTTAAGCATTATCAGGGTGTGGGCCCAGACATCTCCCTCAGGATGGAACTTCGCTGGCTGCTCAACCCCGGTCAGGGCAGTAACCTCGGGCAGGATCTCTTTGAGAATCCCGGCCTTAAGGAACAGTTCCGCTCCCTTATGCGGGTTCGGACCTACCAGGGTTTTCAGCAGCTCATCCCGGATTCTTTCGAAGCTGACTTGAGTGATCTCGGGGGAGGTAGTGCAGATAGCAGCCCAGGTTTCAGGTTCAATGGCATAGTCAAATCTACCGGCGAACCTGATTGCCCGCATCAGGCGAAGCTTATCCTCAGCAAACCGCGCAAATGGGTCTCCTACCGCCCGAATAAGCCGGTTCTGGAGATCCTGCTGCCCACCTACATAGTCAATGACCCTCTTTTCCGCCGGGTCGTAGAGCATCGCATTGATGGTGAAGTCTCTTCGGCGCACATCCTCCTCCTGGCTAACAAATCGCACATCCAGTGGTCGGCGACCATCTTTGTATCGGCCATCAGCCCGGAAGGTGGCAACCTCGAACTCATCTCCATCGAGGATGACGACAATCACCCCAAACTGGGTGCCAACCGGGATGGTTTTTTTAAACAGGGGAACGATTTGCTCCGGTCGAGCATTGGTGCAGATATCGTAGTCTTTGGGCTCAATACCCAGGAGCATATCCCGGACACAGCCACCACAGAAATAGGACTCGAAGCCAGATTTCCGCAGGGTCTCGACAATTTGATTTGCTTTTTGAATCATCCTTAGCCCATCAACTATAGGGTGTTCTTTTTCTCCTGACGGTGCTTCCACTGATCGAATAAAGAGACCGCCAGAGTAACGGCGAAATCCCTTCCCCGTTCACCATTCTCCAGCCGTTCCCTCCATTGCTCCGGGATCGCTGATACCCCACGGTATGCTCCGGCAATTGCCCCGGCCATAGCCCCAATGGTATCCGCATCGCCGCCAAGGGCAACTGCACCGATCACTGCCTCCCGGAAGGAGAAGAAGGAGCGGAGAAAGGCATAAAGGGCAGCCGGGACCGAACGCGGAGCAGTAACCTCATGGCCCAAAACCGTGGCTACCTCAGCCGGAGCCGGCTCGGGATCAGAAGAGAGCAGGGCCTCCACCTCATCCAGGGCTCGGAAATAGACTTCAGGAATATCCCCCATTGCCTCGCGGACTGCCTCGATGAATATTTCCCCCTGAGGCCTCTCCCGGGGCTCGGCCCGAGCAGCAACCGCCACTGCGGCTGCCTGAAGGATCGCCCCACCCACTCCTGAAGGATGGCAGTGGGTAATTAAGGCCTGCTCCCGGGCGGCTTTGCGAAGTTGAGAGAGATCATCATGAAAGAATACCCCCACGGGAGCAACCCGCATTGCTGCCCCATTACCGAAAGATCCATCCGGGAAAACCACCTGCGAAGCCTGCTCCCAGGCTACCCCCTGGCGGATTGCCTCCAGGCATCTTATCGCCCCCCAGGCATAGCCCCTTTCTGGATGGCAGCCCCTGGCAAAACTCATTGCCAGCCGCGCCGGATCCAGCCCTTTACATTCCACCAGCGACTCGGTGAGGATCAGGGCCATCTCGGTGTCGTCCGTGTAAACCCCCGGGAATGCCTTCTCAATCTCCTCGCTGCTGTCGGTCCAGCTCCTCCCCGGGGAAGCACCTTCAAAAGACCGCCCCAGGGCATCTCCGACAAAGGTTCCCAGGATGGCCCCGATGAATTTGTCTTTAATTATCTGCTCTTCCATTTTTCGGGAGTTTAAGGAGCTAAATAGGGAGGTTCATCATTGACTAGTGCTCTGTGACATTAATTCTTGCTCGTTAAAGACCCCCCCTCACCTCATTCCCCCCAGGGGAGAGGAAGTAGTAAACAGTAAAAAGTTCCCTCTCCCCAACGGGGAGAGGGTTAGGGTGAGGGGGGATTGGGCAAAAACTAATGTCACAGAGCACTAGAGCGGCTTTCCTTAGATTAGAAAAGCCCGGCCCTGGGATTGTCAGGATTCATTCTCTCGAACTCTTGAAGCAGCTCCCGGCTGCGGCGACTGAGCTTCTTCGGCAGGACAATCTTTACCACTACATATTGATTGCCCTTCCC
>JAUWWP010000440.1 GCA_030616835.1 Deltaproteobacteria bacterium
AGGTAAACGCGAGCTCCGTACTCTGGTGTCACTACATTGCCGCTCAGGCCGATGGCACCGAGCCCGGCCGCAACGGCCGCATAACGGTGGGAGAAGGGCGGCCTCAATCCCGTTACTGGATCCGATCCCTTGGTATATACCCCATTGGGGGAGAGGGCTTCGGCGCGATAACCACGGGAGCGCAAAGCCTCCGCCAGGGCCAGGCCAACGCGGCTTAACAACTGGATGTTTTCATAGAAATGATCGCGATACGGCCCGGGATCCACCTTTGCGAGGTAATTGAATATTTTGTCCTCGGGCTCAAACACCAGAAATGAAATCACCGCCCGAGCCCCGGGCAGAATAGGTTCCGGATCTGCCTCCGGCGGGCCAGCGAGGTTTTCACGACTGGCTATCCCCACCTTCGCTACCCCCATGTCCAGAGCAATACATTTCAGTAGTTCTGTCAAATCCTTATTCATTTATGTATCCTTCATTAAAACAAAAAATACCAAGGGGCGGAATCGAACCGGGCCTGTCCTGAGCCCCGATGGGCATCGGGGTCGAAGGGAAAATGTGGGGGGATAGAGGCTGTCCTTTACCTTTTTCCAAGTAAGCACTTGAATCCTGGAATCCTTTCTTTAAACCCTTTTACCCTACGAAAAGGTTAAATTCTCGGTTACCCTACTTGGCTCTGAACCTTCTCGGCTTTCTCTTCTAAGGCTTTTAAGTCGTACTCCTTTTCTGCTCTTCTAACTCTGATTTCATGGAGTCCTGCCATCATATCATCTACTTCGCCCTTAGAATTTGTAAATTCCTTAGCAATATCATCCCGGACCTCTATTTGATAAAACTCGCTGAAGTATGGCATCTAACTCACCCCCTTTATTAAAGCATCGCTGGATCGATAATTTCAATTTGTTTATAGCCGAGTAAAGCATTTATTGCATTCACCTCTCTTTTAGTCTTCAATTTAACGATATGCTCAAAATTCCAGCTGACTAAAATATCGAGAGAATTGGCGGTAGCTACTGCTATATGGATAGCATCTTCAATGTGTTTTGCAGGTATGACTCTTCTGGTAATATATTCCTCTGCTAATGTTTTGATTTCAGTAGTCTCGCTGGAAAGAGATACAAAACTCCCTACTAACTTTAATAAACCTTGCTTTCTCTCTTCTTCACCGGTAGCCTTAATTTCGTAGATGACCGTATCAGAAATAAACACTTGATATTCTTTAAGCTTTGGCCAAAATTCCTTTGTTACTCGCTGGCGTTCCAAATTTTTATCGTCGAAGTATCCATTGGGAACGGAAGTATCTAAATACATTTTAAGTACCTTCAGCATGACTTCTCTCCTTTGTTCACTAAGGGCTGAATGATTTTGAAAATTCAGAGAAGTAGTTCCACTACGGAGAACGGGCAACTCCTTGAATCCATGAACCCTTTTTGGAAATCAACAAGTAAACAACATCCCCCTATTTCATGCCACTACCCTAATCAGCTCAGGCTGATACCGGGGGACGCCGATCGGCCCAGGGCCGCGCCTGCTCAAGCTGGGCCGCAAGCCGAAATAGGGTAGCTTCGTCCCCTAAGCGTCCGATGAAGTGGGTGCCTACGGGCAAGCCCTCGGTGTTCCAGAAGAGCGGCACGGACATGGCCGGCTGTCCCGTAATATTGCAGATCGGCGTAAAGGGGACAAATGTCGCCGAGCGAATTAATCCATGGAGAGGGTTTTCCGGAGTGGAGTCAAAGGTGCCCAGAGGCACCGGTGGCTCGCCCAGAGTGGGCGTGAGCAGCACATCGTGGTTGACAAAGTAACGAGCAAGGTCACGGGTAATCTTCTGGAGGTTGTGAACGGCAAGCAAGTACGCGGGTGCGCTGTGCTTCCGGCCCATCTCCTGGAGTGCCCAGGTTAGTGGCTCGAACTCCTCCGGGCTGGGCTCTCGCCCGAGCCTGTGCGCCCAGTTGTCAATGATCCAGGCGCACCCCGCAGACCAGGCGATAAGAAAGGCCCGGGTCATTTCATCCCCGTCAATATCAAGTTTGATCTCTTTCAACTCGTGACCCAGGTCGGCGCAGAGTGTTGCCGCCTCGTGTACGGCCTTGACACAGTCTTCGTGTACCGGGACGCCGCTAACTGCTACTGTGGTAAAAGCGATGCGAAGCCTTCCCGGGTCGGCGCCCACCTCCTGGCTGAACGGACGCATCGGAGGCGGCGCCCAATATGGGTCGCCGATGTCAGGGCCGGAAGTTGCATCCAGCAGGGCCGCGCTATCCCGTACTGAGCGGGTGAGCGCGTGCTCGGCGACCAGGCCGCTCAGAGGCTCCCCATAGTCGGGACCGAGGGGGTTGCGTCCGCGCGTGGGCTTGAGGCCGAAGAGCCCACAGCATGAGGCCGGGATGCGGATTGAGCCGCCGCCGTCGTTTCCGTGGGCCATGGGAACCAACCCGGCGGCAACCGCGGCGGCCGAGCCGCCGCTGGAACCTCCGGGAGTCCGGTCCGTATCCCAGGGATTATGGGTTGGACCGAAGCGATGGGGCTCGGTAGTGGGAACAAGGCCGAACTCCGGCGTGTTTGTCTTACCGAGTGTGATCAGCCCGGTGCGCTTTAACCGGATTACCAGCTCACTGTCACGATCGGACACAAAGTCACCCGGAAAGGCCGAACCCTCGGCCAATCGCACCCCGGCATACTCAGCAGTTATGTCTTTGAGCAGAAAAGGCACGCCGGTAAATGGTCCATCAGGTAACTCGCCTTGAG
>JAUWWP010000013.1 GCA_030616835.1 Deltaproteobacteria bacterium
CGCAGGAATCCCAGACCAGGTAGGCAGTGTCCAGGGGGCCCTGCAGGTCGGTCATGGCGATGGGATACTTATACTCTGCTTTCCGGTCGAAATATTCGGCATAGTCCAGGATGTTGCCGAGTAGGCCGGCCCGGACCTCCGGCGGATCAAGCTCATGGACCTTCTCCGCCGGCTCGCCCGCCTTGATCACCGGACGCGACCAGGGCATCTGGTCCGGGGGAAACTCGACCTCACAGCCAAAGGCCGAGGCGAACACGCCCACCCCCATCTGGGGCTGAAGGTGGAGCACGAA
This sequence comes from Deltaproteobacteria bacterium, assembly GCA_030616835.1. Classification (GTDB taxonomy): domain Bacteria; phylum Desulfobacterota. The sequence goes on from JAUWWP010000013.1 coordinate 293, forward strand.
GTCGTCCCGGGACCAGGTGAGCTGGGTCTGCTCGAAGAACTTGTTGAAGGCGAGTGATGCCTGGAACTGCTCCTCGCGGTCGCAGAAAAGCTCGGTCACCGATTCCCTATTGCTGAGCTTCTGCTGAGTGATGGCCAGCACCGGTGAGGCCGGGATGAACCATAATGGCCGCGGCAGGTCCTCCATTGCCCACAGTGCCTTCCAGCGCTCCTTCTTCGCCTCCGAGGATTGATCCTTCCAGATATCCATTACTGTTTTTCCTTAATACTCCCTCCCGAAGTGCTCCTGGTTCCATTTCCGGCCCTCAGCCAGCATGGCCAGGTAGTTCCTGAGCGGGACGTAGTTAGCCACCGAGTTGCCGGTGCCCAGGACGTAGTGGCCGCCAGGGGCGCAGGCATCCAGGATTTCCCGGGTCCTTCGCCGGACCTCTTCTTCCCGGCCCTTGGCCAGGAGGTTCATGTCCACCCCGCCGATGATCCCGAGCCGGCGGCCCCACCTTTGATACGCCTCCTCCACCGGCATGATCTTGTCCTCGTAGCTGTGCTTGGCGTCAACCCCCATCTCGTAAATATCGTCCATCAGCGCGTACATATTACCGCAGGAGTGGAACACGAACACCTTGCCCGCCTCGTGCACCAGATCCACCACCCGCCGGGTATGGGGCAAAAACTTATCGCGCAGAACCTGGGGCGAGACCATGGTCCCGGTGTTATAACCCAGGTCATCCCCCATGAACAGGCCGCCAATCTTGGGCTCGTCCATCAGATCCGCGACCGAAGTGTAGATCGCCTCTGACACTCTCTGGATCACCGCCTCCACCAGGTCCGGCTGGTCGACCAGGGCATAGCTGAACGGAACCAGGCCCATGAGCCAGGTGGTCCACTCGAACACCCCGCCAGGGATCACCATTACCTTCATGCCCTCCGGCACCGTATCGGCCAGGTAGCGGGAGCCGAGGTTGATGGTCCCCGCATCCTTCGGCCAGCGGTAGCGCTCGAAGTCATCCCAACTCATGATCGGGCCGCGGTTGTCGTTCAACCAGGCTCGCTTTCCGTCCTTGACCTCGGTCGAGGTGTTGTCCGCGAGCCGGAACCTGAATCCCGGGAAATTCAGCAAGCTGAAGGAGAAGACATAGTCCCACCCTGCCTCGCAACAGAAGCGGACGGAATGGTTCAGGAACTTGATCCCCTCCTTGAGTATCTCCTGGGGATCGGCATCCTCGGTCAACATAGGGTTTCGGACCCGCACGCCCAGGAAGTTGCCGATGGTCTCCGGGTCTGCGAAGATGTCGCCCACCGGCACCGGGCCCGGCTCCCTGGTGGTGATTGCCCGACGGAACCGCTCGAAGTCCGGCTTATCCTTGAAGGGTCTCTCAAGTTTCATTACCCGAAATCCCTCATCGCAGGTAGTCAACTCAAATGTGGCCAAGCACCGTTACTATACATAACGACATAAATAATGCCGTATAAATTACTTGATTTGCGTATAATATTATGCTGATAAATTCTAAATCCCAAACCCTAAACTCTAAATAAATCCTAAATCCAAATATTAAATGTTCAAAACAATCCCTTCAACCCCGCAACATGCGGGCCTCAAGGCAGGGTTTTGTATTTTGAATTTTGGTCATTTAATTTTATTTAGGATTTAGTGCTTCGTGCTTAGGATTTGCCTTATTGGTGCTTAGAATTTATTCATCTCTCTGGATTTACAACACTACCCGATCTATGCACAGTTACTTTTGTCGTTCTAGATAAATTATCCGATGGCATCGTTATCTTGCTTGATACCCTCACGATATTCGTGATACCTCACCATGGCGCCGATGGCGCGGCACGCCGAATCGATGGTCGAGTAGATCACCAGGTGGCGGTTACGGTCTTGGATATTCTCATCGAACTTGTGGTTGGTAACCGGATACAAAGGAATCTTCAACCCGTGCATCAGGTCAAAAAGCGCATCGGCGTAGTTACCGAACTGTTTCGACATCACATCCCACATTTTTCCTAAGTCAATGCCCTTATCGCTTCTGGGGGTCCGGGTGCCTTCGATGTCGGGCGGGCCGATGAAGATGAACATGACGGAGTCGATCTCGCCGCTTTTCATGAGAATTTCAATGATGGGACTGATCGTGTCAAATCGCAATCCCGCCACCAGGTCAACCGGATTGCCGGGCACCCACCAATTGGGCATCAGCTTGCTGATCCGGTTTAAGGTCTCCGGAGACAGTCTTGCCACCTCGAGGCCGAGGTCGGTGCACACATCAGCAGCGATCACTCCCAGCCCCCCTCCGCCGGTGACGATGCCGACCCTTCTGCCGCGCGGAAGCGGACGGTTGAGGAAGGAGGTGGCAATGATCCCGGCCTCGTCGACACTCCACACCTGGGTAATGCCCGACTGCTTACACACGGACTTAAAAAGCTGATCACTGACGGCCAAGGCTCCGGTGTGGGAGGTAGCGGCCGCCACCCCGCTTTGCGTGCGCCCTCCCTGGAGGATAATAACGGGCTTTTCTTTCGTGACCGCACGGATGCGCTCAATGAAGCGACGGCCGTCAGTTATTCCCTCTAGGTAGGATAAGATCACCTCTATGGTGGGGTCATGAGCATAATATTCAAAGTAGTCATCCTTCCTTAAGTCTACCTCGTTGCCGCTGGACACGGCCTTGGCAACCCCGAACCCGGAGTTTACTACCCCACTGATAAGGATATTCTGGATGTTGCCGCTCTGGGAGACGACCCCGATATTTCCCGGCGGGGGAAAGAAGAACGGCATCCACGAATAGAGCTTATGGCGTGGGCAACATATCCCCTGGCTGTTCGGGCCGACGAGCAGCATGCCCCCCCCGCGCGCTTTAGCTAAGAGCTCGGCCTCGAGGGCAATGTACTCTCCACCCATTTCCTTAAAACCGGCGCTAATGACCACTCCGGCCTTTACGCCCCGGGCAAGGCAGTCGTCCATCGTGGCTACTACCTGCCGGGCCGGAACCGTGAAAACTGCCAGGTCCACTTCATTCGGAATGTCCCGCACTGATGGATAGGCCTGGAAGCCGAGCACGCTCGCGCGTCCGGGGTTTACCGGATACAGCTTACCCTCATATCCGCCCGAGATTAAGTTGTTGAAGATGATGAGGCCCCATTTCCCAATTGCTTCGGTGGCGCCCACGAAGGCGATGGAGCGGGGATGAAAAAGATAGTCAAGGTTCTTGATTCGGTCTTCCATCGATTTACCGGTGCCCTGCCCAGAGATTATTTTCGCTTCGCCATAGTATATTACTCTATCTCGTTCGCATTTACAACCCGGGCACTGACAGGAGTTTCCCCAGGGAATCCTTCATCGTAAGGCGGGCTTCCAGCCCGCCCAGTCCTGGGCTGGTCGAAGGGCCATTATCCCGATACTGGAATGACTGAATCCCAATGTCTCAAATACCAAAAGGAAAAATTCTTTCGTGAAGCGGAACGGAGTAGTAACTTGGGATATTAGGTGGATTATCGTTTCATCTCAGCGCGTTTTGGAAACATTGAAGTGTCCGCATCCCTATCTTTTAGCGGGATTCTTCCCTGCGGGGATGACCTTTCACATCCCATGTGCGGTGCGGCTGATGATGTCGTTCTGGGTTGAGCGGTCAAGCTCAGTAAACAGGGCGCTGTATCCGGCCACCCTCACCACCAGGCCACGGTGGCGGTCAGGATATTTTTGTGCCGCGCGGAGTATTTCGGCGTCAATGATGTTGTAATGAACATGCAGGCCTCCGAGCTCGAAATAAGCGCGGTTGAGATCGGCAAACTTACGCAAGTTTTCAGTACCCTTCAGCAGTTGGGGGTTAAAAGTCATGTTCAAGACGCATCCATTGGAAATCGGCGGGGTGTCCACTCTGGCCACCGAGTGCATCACCGCGGTGGGACCCTTCAGCTCCCGGCCGCGCACCGGCGATACGCCCGAGGCCAAGGGCTCTCCCCGGCGGCGGCCGTCAGGGGTGGCTCCGGTGAGGATTCCGAAGACCAGGTGCGCGCTCATCGAGTAAATGCCGGGCTGGAACATTCCCCCCCTGAAGTTTCGATGTTTTTCCACCTCCCGGCAATATATGGCGGCCACCTCCCTGGCCAGCGTATCCACTTCTTCTTCGTCATTTCCGTATTTGGGCGCCTTGTTGATGAGCATCTGCCTCAGCGGCTCCTTCCCTGCGAAATCGTTGCTTAATGCTTCGAGCAGCTCATCCATCGAGATTTTGCTCTGGTCGAAAACCAGCGTTTTTACCGCGGCCAGGGAATCGGCGACATCGGCCAGACCAATAGCCTGCGGGCCGGTGAAGTTGTAACGGGCACCTCCCCGGGTTACATCCTTCCCGCGCTCGCTGCAATCGTCAATGGTGGACGAGATGAACGGGGTGGGTTTTAGCTCCGCGTGCGCCCTATCGCAGTAATCCATCGCTTCGACCATGCGGCCCACGAAGTGGCTCACCTGCTTTCCATAGGCATCCAAAAGATCGTCAATGGACTTGAATCGGCGGGCATCACCGCTACGCACTCCCAGACCCTTCCCGCGAAGGATTCGATAAAGGTCCGGCAATTTGATCCTGGTTCGCCGGCCCATCAGCATGAAATACCGCAGTAACATCAAATAGTGTGCCCACCGATTCCCGTTACCGGTGGAATACCTTCCTTTCCGGGCCTTGAAGTAGGGCCTGAACCGGCGAGCCAGATAGTTTCGGTCAGCCAGGAAATCCGTGCCGTCCCCGTTGTGGAGGGCCAGATCGAGGCAGCGGGTGATATTTATTAGGTTGGCGTCGGTCGAGCCGAAGGTACCTCCTGCCGCCGTGGGCTCGACACACCCCACGATGGCGTATCCCCGGGCATCCCGGGGCGAAACACCCTTAGCTTTTAGGGCGGGAACGATAACCTCATCATTGAACCAGGACATCATTGCTCCGCGCCTTACTGCATCACAGACCCGCAGCGTGAATTCAGCCGGAGTTCCCGAATGAAACCTCACCGCCAGGTTCGGCGACACCGTGCGAATGTTGTCCAGGGCATCCAGAAACAGGCAGGTAAGTTCATTGGTCGCGTCTTGGCCGTCTCCGTTCGTTCCGCCGATAGTCAAGCTCTGCGCGATCGGTGGACCGCTGGTCACCGGAATGATTACGGTATCCAGTACATTAACCACCTCGCTCATCTTCACATAAAGGCACTCGATAAGCTCCTGCGCCTGCTCGGCGTTGATCTTGCCCTGTTTCAGGTCGCGCAGGTAGAACGGGTACAGGAGTTGATCCAGTCGGCCCGGGCTGATGGCGAAACCGCCGCATTCCAACTGGCAGATGAGCTGATTGAACCAGACGGCCTGAATGGCCTCGTGGAAGTTTCCGGGCGGCTTCGCCGGAACATGGTCGCAAATCTGGGCGATGCGGTGCAACTCTTCTTTTCGTTCGGGACTGTCTTCTCGGGCAGCAAGACGCCGGGCTTCGGTGGCAAACCGGGAAGCAAAAGCAATAGCGGCGCCGGAAGTAATTACCACCGCTCCCCAGAAATCCTTGCGCCCGTTTGAATTCGAGCCCGACCAGGAGCGGAGCTTGCTCGATGCCTCTTCTCTGATGCCGGCGAATCCCTTTGCCAGAAGATTGTGGTTCCCAGCAATGAAGTGGCCGATGCCGTTGGCAAACTCGGCCTCGACGGTGAACATGAGTTTGAAAACATCACATTGAAGATCGCGCGGCATGAGCCGGAAGGCTCGGTCCCATGCCGAACGCCTCCGCCAGTAGGGAAGCACCTTTTTGAGCGCACGTTTTTCCTCGCGATCTACCCGGAAAGGCTGGATGGATCTCGTATCGTAGGTGTTAAGTTGGGCTTCAATCGAGAAGGACTTTATCTCGGGGAATAGGGGGGCACCTCTGCGCTTGCTGGTGCGTCTGCCTACGATAAGCTCATCGTCGTCGACGGTAACCGTCATGCCTTCCAGCACATTTTTAAGCGCCAGAGCATTCCGCACTACCTGGGGTTGTCCCTCAGTCCGTCGCTGCGACTCGGTCCAGAGAACCGCGCGTTCGGCGCACACTTCAAATGGGCTGTTAAGCAGCTTCTGTTTAAGGCGCTGTGTCCTCATTTCCATGACCTTGTGTTATTATATCAGCAATTCGGACACAAGGAAAGGATTTATAATCAGAGGAGTTCCCCCGAAAATCCCTCTAGATTCCTATACTGGATAGCCGGGGCTTGCAAGCCCCGGTATTTAGAGGAACTTTGGGGTCTTGCTTTTTGCTATCTGTTTGATTCCGGGAGTAAATAAGGGAATGGCCCGGGGCAGGTCTACCCTACAGAATAAAAGAGGATTTGGGGTCACCTTGAAAGAATGAAATGACGATTGGGGCTGTTATCAACTTCAGATTTAAGTTGTTTTAGAACCAACGTCCACAACGTCCCCTAAATCCACTTGACATCACCTTAGATTGTTAGTAGCGTAAGGGATATGGGGTCGGATCTTGAATTGTGAATTTCTTATTGCCTCCATTTTGAGATATTGATGATATGCATAATGAAAAAGCCCGGTTAAAATGAAACATTCGACCGCCACATAGGTCCAAATTCCTATGAGTAAAATATTTAAGCAAAGCATTCAAATTCTTGACAATCGTTCTCAAATTCGCACAGACTTTCTTAAAAAATGGTTTGCCAATAGCATTGATGTGCTCCGGTTTTATCATTTTAATGCCAAGCAATCGAGAATCCCTATTTTGGGTACCTATTTTATAAAGCCGAACCTTAATTTATATTATCGCTATTTCCATACCAATTCGGTAATATTACCTCCAATAGAAATAGAAGAAATTATAAATCATAGCACTCACCTTCATATTGATCCCTGCATCTGCCGAGTAGAGTATGATAATTGCAACGCCCCTATCTATGGTTGTCTCCGAATTAACTTTGCCGCGCAATTGAGACAGGAGCAAACCAAAAGCAAGGGGCTCAGTAAGGAAGAAGCCATCCATATCGTAAGAAATGCTCGTAAACACGGATTAGTATTTTCTCTGGAGCAATGCATTCAGCCTTATCAATATAATATCTGTATGTGTTGCTCTTGCTGTTGTCTCGCCTGGCAACTTCGTCATCAATATGGCCTTGATGTTTATCATTCCGGTCCTTATCTTCCAGAAATTGAAGAGGCCACTTGCAATGATTGCCAGGAATGTGTGAAGAAATGCCCTACGAATTCTATTTCTTTCATCAATAATAAACTAAAACTGGAGGTGGAGAATTGTTTGGGGTGTGGAATTTGTGAGGAGGTCTGTCCTGAGAAGGCTATAGCCATGGGGAAAAATCGAGTGCTGAAAAGGAAGGATACTGAACCGGGACCAATTCGTCTTTACTTATCGAAAATGTATCTCTACCTCACTATGATTCCATTAGTCACGATTTTCAAACTATTAAGGGGGAGTCACCAATTTAAGTTAAAAAATGTTAATCCTAAACCAAAAGATGTTTACCGGAAGAGAAAATCAGTCGGGGGACAGGAGTAAGGTCTCAACATTTTCAAATCCTTTCCTGCTAAAGCAGGGTTGAAGTGTTGGGCCTAAAACATACGGGATAAACAAGAATCATGGTTCACCTTTTGCGTTCTCGCGCCACTAAGCAACAATTGGACGAAATGCTTGAAGCACTCGGCGTTTATGTCAAATTAGCGGTAGACATTCGGCGAGGGAGCCTCGCTGGCGGTGGAGTGCTTCACGCTGACTGTGAGGCAGTTTTGCTCGAAGATAGTAGTAAACAAGAGGACATTTGGGGAGCAGACTGGATTCCGTCTACGCAGCAGATACGCTATGAAGCACTAATCAATATTAGGCCACGTCAGAATAATTCTTCAATGAAGATCATCGATCAATCTATTTGCGATCGCGTCGCCGAGATAGTGCAGCATTTGCTGGGGGGCGTATGAAAGATTGGACGGCTATCCGAGATCGATACTTGCGTGATGAATTCTCTGTTCGATTAGGTGGTTTGGCGGCCAACCTGGCCCGCATCAAATCGTTCTCCGACCATTCTGAACACCATGATGTAGTTGAGAGTTTGCTGGAAGAAAGTAAGTTCTTTATAGAGTGGACTGTCCTTGATGCAGGATTGGATTTGCAAGCGGAATTGGTTGAACTACAGGTCCAGTTGGCCCGATGGCAGTACAGTTGGCCAAAAATCTGGGCTGATTCTGGGCAGCGGAGAGCTATAGTCGAACAAGCAATCGCCTGGTCAGAACGCTTGTTGGAGATATCAGGCCTGTTGCGCTGAGGAGCTACGCCGCCGTACCACTTAACTTACAATAATTGAAGCACGGCCCCTATTTTACAAAAAGGATTCATCCTACTTCGTAGCAAGCTACTACGTAGGGTTCATCCTCTCTTTACCTCACTTGTCCGGGGCCGTGTCCTGAGCCCCGATGGCCATCGGGGTCGAAGGACCTGTCCTGAGCCCTGTCGAAGGAAAGGCAGCTCCACCACAAAAGCGGTTCCCCCCTTCTTTCTCGGCTCAACCCAGATCTTCCCGCCGTGATCCTGGACGATCTTTTTTGATATCGTAAGCCCTATGCCCGGACGTCCCTTCTTGGTGCTGTAAAAAGGATCGAAAACCTTCTCCCGATGACTCTCCGGGATGCCGGGACCCCTATCCTTTACCGCAATGACCGCGCATTGCTTGTTCGTATCGATGCGGCAAGCGATCGCAATGGTATCACCGGCCTGGGATACATCAATCGCATTTTGGACGAGGTTGACTAAGACCTGAATAATTCTATCCTGCTCCGCATTGAGTGGGGGCATGTCCTTGGGCAGGGTCTTCCTGATTTTAACTCCCCTGGATTGCAATAAACCCTGCTTCAGGTAAATGACTTCGTTGATGAGCGTTGTAATTTGAAGGGGAGCCCGTTCCGCCTCCAGCCGGACAGTGAAGTTAAGGAGCTGATTGATCAAACGGTCCAACCGCATGATCTCTTGGAAAACGAACTCGAAGGTTTCCTTTTGAGCCTCATCTAATTTTAAACGATGCTGCAATACCTGGATGCCGCTCGAGATGGCGAAAAACGGGTTCTTGATCTCGTGGGCAACGTCCCCGGCGATCTCGACCATCGTGGCCAGCTTCTCCTTCGCTCGGAGTTCCTCCTCCATCCGCTTCTGCTCGGTGATGTCGGTGCTAAGAATCAAAACTGATTTTGCCTTTCCTGATCTATCCTTAATTGGTTGCCTACTTGAAATAAAATAATGCATAACTCCTTGAATTGGAGCTGAAAATTCTGAGATCTGCCCTTGCCCTGAACGCAATATTTCGCTTATGACTGCCATCCTCTCATCAGCAACCTCCTTCGGGAAGACATCCCATAATGTCTTGCCGATAAAATCTTGTGGCTTCCCTCCGAAAAGTTCCGCTGTGGATTTATTCATAAGCAGGAACCCGCCGTCACCGTCTATCACACTAATTGCTTCGGCAGCACTTTCCACTAAAAGCCTATAATCTTCTTCGCTCTTCCGCAGCGCCTCCTCCATTTTCTTGCGCTCGGTGATGTTTTTGGTGAAAACAGCGAGCCCATCCTGGGTGGGATAGACGCTGGCTTCAAAGACATAGTTTATGTTATGAACGGCATACTCGTTCACAAAAGTTTGGGATTGTTGTGTCTTTAATACCTTTCGGTAAATAGCAACAATTCTTTTAGTACCTTCCCCGTCTGGAAAAATCTCGAAGAAAGACTTTCCGAGGGCATCTTCCGCTTTAATTCCTGTCATTTCTTCAGATGCTTTGTTCCAATAGGTGAATATTAAGTCCTTATCCATTGCAAAGAAAATGTCGGTAATACTCTCAGCAAGCTTCCTATAATTCTCCTCGCTCTTCCGCAGCTTTTCCTCCACCTGCTTGCGCTCGGTGATGTCTTCGCAAACCATTGCAACTCCCAGAGGATTTCCTTTTATGTCAAAAACAACATCTGATCTCAGGTAAACCGGGAAGGAGCTTCCATCCTTTCGGACATTAACGCTTTCCCTTTCCCCTCTTTTAAAAGTTTTTATCTCTTCCACCGTCATCGGTCTTCGCAATTCGGGAGGGGCTAAGATTGCCACATCTTTTCCGATCAACTCTTCCGGAGTATCATAGCCATGCATTTCTACCTCGGCCGGATTTGTATAAAGGATTCTTCTACTCTTATCTGAAAAAGTAAACCCAATTTGGGTAGTCTTGAATGCTTTTTCGAAGATCCGTAACTCCTCCTCCGCCTTCTGGCGCTCGGTGAAGTCAGTGATTATTCCGATCACGTGAGGTTTTCCCTCCCGGGTAACGGGTGCAAGATTTATGTCGAGGAAGCGATATGATCCATTTGCGGCCTTCAAACGCGCCTGATAGTTGGTTGGCTCACCATGCAGTGCTTTTAACAAATGGGAGGTGCTTTTTTTGAGATCATCGGGATGGATGTACCCTCCCGCACGCTTTCCAATCCAATCCTTATAACTGTATCCTAAGATATTAGCGGCAGTGGGATTGATGAAGACATACTTGACGTTATTATCAATAACAAAAATCCCTACGGATGCACTGTTAATTATACTATCCAAAAACTCTGTTTTATATCGCAGCTCCTCCTCTGCCCGCTTCCGCTCGGTGATATCGCGGGTGATTCCAAGAAGCTCAACAAGTTGGCCATTCTGGTCACGTAAAAAATTCGCTTTGGTCTCGGTCCAAACCGTGGAGCCATCTTTACGTTTGACCTCAAGCTCAAGCGTTCTCGCCCTAAAGAGGTCCTTTTGTCCCTCTTTTTCTATAGCCAGCTCTTCTTCAAATGCCTTCATAACAGTATCAAAAGAGGCAGGGGTCAACATTTCTTCCAGTGTCAGGGACATTGTTTCCTTAACAGTGTAGCCTATCAGGTGCTCTATGAAAGGACTTACATAAGTAGGTCTAAGGTTCATATCAAGAGTCCATATGATATCCGTAATGTTTTCGGTAATTAGCTGATAGTGACTTTGGAGCCATTTAGGAAACTCCATATCATAGGCCGTCATGAGCTGCGTCAGGGGTGCTGTGGTGGAACGGGCGGCGTCCGGTAAAGTCATCTCCGGAGCCTCGTTAGCCAGGCGAAGAAGCACTTCTTCGTGCATCTTTGCAATCTCCCCGAGCGGGACTCTTGCCAGCATCAGATCGCGCCCCAGTTCCGCGGCCTCACTTAGTTCCGTTTCCTCAGACCCGGCAAGGCAGGTTCTGAACAGCGAAAAATACCTGTCCCTAATCGCCTGTTCAATCATCGGGTGACCTCCTACTGAATACCAAGATCCCCGTGTCGTCCATATCCCGCAAGTAAGCGTATACTCTACGGCCGAGTTTCTGCTGGACTGTCATAATCTCCGCAACGGACCTCGCCTCCCTTAGTTCAGCCGTGGTCCTCTATCTCCTTTACATTCGTGACTGCGCGGGTACACAGCTATATAACCACTCCCTATATCAGGGGTCTGGAGGTTTGTCAAGTGTTTCCGGAATTTCACCCTGTTATTTGGATGAATTGCAGCAAATACCATACCAATTTCTGAATAAATAGAAAACAAAGCAATTTTACTGTTTCTTGAAGTTGGCTTTAGCGATCAGGCTGGCCTCCCAAGGTTCTCTCCCGGCAGTGGTTCAGGGGGTTCAGGGAACAATAGGTGGATAAGGCGTCAGTAGAATTAAAAAAATGGAAAAAGAATAAATATGGCAGTAAGTTAACCCCGACTGTCGTCAATTGCTGCTGTCGGACATTACGATGAGTATTAGAGGGGCAGGTTATATTTCTTGATCTTCATTTAGTTTGAAGCGGAACGCGCTTTTATGATCTCGGCGAGATCCATCACACGGAGCTTTTCTTCTAAGTTCTCTGCCTTGATTGCGTCTTCGAGCATTTTGGCGCATTTGGGGCAGGCAACGGCAAGGACCTGGGCCCCGGTCTCAGCGGCCTCCCGCACCCTTACCCGAGCGGGACTGTCGGTTCCACCTCCCAGGATATCCGTAAAGAAGTTCCCCCCGCCTCCGCCGCAGCAAAGGGCGTCACTCATGGCTCGGTCCATCTCGATCAACTCAACGCTTGGTAGTGCCCGCAAAACTTGCCTGGGCGCCAGGTACTCCTGGTTATGGCGGCCGAGATAGCATGGGTCGTGAAAAGTGACCCGTAAAGGCTTGCCTGAAATATGCCTCCCTTTTTCCATCGACTTAGCCAGGATCTGGCTGTAGTGATAGACTTGGAAGACCCCGCCGAACTTGGGGTACTCGTTCTTCATGGCGTGATAGGCATGAGGCGAGAGGGTAATGATCTTCTTGACGCCTCCGCTTTGAAATTTTTCGATGTTCTGTCGGGCAATCATTTCAAAGAGCCCCGACTCTCCCAAGGCCCTGACCTCGTTTCCGTCGCAACGCTCGTCGGCGCCCAAAATCCCAAAGGAGACGCCCCAGTCTTTGAGCAAGCTTGAGGCGGCGCGGGCCATCTTCTGCCCACGCCCGTCGTAAGAGCCCACACATCCCGCATAAAAGAGATACTCTTGCCCGGCATAGGGCACGAGTCCTAACCCTTCCGCCCAATTTCCCCGGTCGGCTTCGGGAAGCTTATAGGGATTTCCATATAAGCGGATACCTTCAAGGTAGTCTTTCACCATAGGAGGGACGGCCCCCTCGTTCACCAATTCCCCTCTCCCCGCAATGAGTGCATTGAGCAGGTCATCCTTGAACTTGGTGAAGACACAATGCTCCACGCAATTACGGCAAGCGGCACAGGAAAAAAGGATATCAGAGAGATGTGGACTGGTCTGGATCTCCCCGTCGAGCCACGCCCGGAGCAGCCACATGCGCGCCCCCGGCGAGTAAGTCTCGAACCGGAACTTCAGATAGGAAGGGCAGTTCAGGTCCAGGTAGCTGCCGGGCAGTTTGCAGTATCCGCACCGGAAACATCGGTGAAGAATCTCTGCGTGTTCCATCAGTCCACCTCCCAATTCCCCGGGTTCATAATGCCTTTTGGATCGAGTAAGGCGCGAAGACGGTTCATTAACGCAAATGTATTGGGGTCCATCTTTCGGATGATCTGCTTCTGGCCCGGAGCTTCGGCCTTCCACGGAATCCCGCCCATCTCCAGGACCATCTCGTTCGTATCTTCAAGGGCCCCCTGGGCATTTTTTACATCGGCTGCTTCCGCCCGGTTGAATGGATATGCGAAAAAGAACATCATGCAGTGGCCCAGGCCGACGATCCGCGCCCCTAAGGAATAGGTGATCCCGTGGTTCTCCGCGATCTCGATCCCCTTTCGGTATGCTTGGGGAAAGAGTTCGATCGGCATAATGGCCCCCACATATTCGAATCCGCCTCCCTTTCTGACATCGGCAAAACGAGTGAGGGCTGTCTGGGGTGCTTCCAGGAAGGGTCCTTTCAAATCGGGGAACAACGGCATGAATCCGCCAACCTTTTGGTCGATATACTTACGAACGGATTCGCGGAGCATGTCGCGCTTTAAGGTTAACTCTCTCCTGGTCTCGGCCCCGTAATTGATGATGAGCATTTGGAGACCCTGGAGCCATTCTGGCCTGGGGGCCATCGCAGCCATTAAGTCCTCCGCCACCTGAACGCGCGTCAACTGATGGAGTATATCCGGGATCAGTTCCGGGTCCTCAGTCACAAAGATCCGCACATCATTAAAGGGCCGGTTAGGAAAGAGCTTGATGGCGAGTTTTGTCACCACCCCCGTGGTTCCCGCCCACCCGAGGAACAGCCCAGCCAGGTCGGGGAGGGGGGAGCGGGAAAACCAATAAGGGGAGGCTGCACAGGAGCCGATCAGCGCAACCTCGCCCGTGGGCAGAACGACCTCGAGTCCATTGAGCATTTCGGAATGGAATCCCCCGGCAGCGGAAAGGTGACCCGAGCCGTGGATGAGCACGTTCCCGCCTATCGTGGCGATAGGTGGGGAGTCCGGTATCGAATGCTTGAGGCTCGGGTGATGCTTTTTGAGGTATGCCTGCAGCATCCCCTGCGCGGTCCCGGCCTCAACGACCGTATAGCTGCTGGTTTCGTTCACCTCCAGGATCCGGTTCATCCGTTTCATATCCAGGACGATGCCCCCTTTGAGAGGCCTGGTGATGCCAGACAGCGTAAGACCTCCCCCCATAGGCACAATGGGTATCTCCTTTTGGTTGGCCAGAAGCACAATCTTCTGAACTTCCTCGGTCGAGTTGGGCATAGCCACAAAGTCCGGATAACTTGGCTCCATGGTCCCCATATCACGCGAATAGATGAATAGCTCTTCCGGATGATTTGAAACGAATTGCTCTCCAACAATCTTTACAAGTTCCTGGTATATTTCTTCCATGAAATCACCATCCTGTCCCTTCGCCCAGGGCGACTTGGCATAGTTCACTCATGAGGATCGGGGTTATTCCCCGCTCCGTCACTAATTCCTTCATGGTAAAAAAGCAGGCCGGACAATTGAAGACGCAATACTTGGCGCCGGCGGCCTCCATATCGTCGAGGTTTCTTTTTTGGATATCGTCGGCTAAATCGTCCCGTTGCATTGCCCTGATGAGCATCCCACAGCACAGGGCATTCTCCCGATCATACTCCCGATCCACCCGATCCACACCAATCAGTTGGAAGATATCATCAACCCAGTGCTGGGCCTCTGGAATCAGGCGGTTGGAGCAAGGACGCTGGTAGGCCACCTTTTCATTGATAGGATGTATCTCACTTTTAAGCTCAGTAAGCCTTTTAGTGAGATATTCGAATAAATGGGTGGACTTGAAGGGGACCTCGATGCCGAAGGCCGGTGCAAGATGCGTAAATGCCCCGTAACATTCGTCGTGGAAACATATTAACTCATTAACACCGCTTTCTTTGAGATAGTAGTTCTGGATATTGTCGATCATCTGAGGAAGGCGCTCCCGGATTACCGAGTTCTTGGCGAAATGAAGCCACATGATGTTGCAGAAGATATCGCTTCCCGCAATGGCCGAGGCTCCCTCGAAGAGCTTCCCCCGGATGAAGCCCAATAGCATGGGGAAGAAACACATGTTGATCACCGGGGCATGAACCTTCTGGGGCACGATCTGCCCCCGGGGCCCCATCATTTTAACCTGCTGATTGGTCAGGGGGATGGGCACGGGCCACGTCCCCAACTCCTCCTGGCGATCCACGATCAGGTAAAAGGGGTGATTCCCGTATGGGCAATACTCCTCGCAGGCATAACAGGTGGCACACTCCGCGAGTACCCGCGAGTCCTCACCGGCAAGGATGCGCTGCCTCTCTTTCCTGGCATTTTCCAAGTCCAGATCCATGTACTGGCATCTTACCAGGCAGTCGAATGTCTCGCATTTAGCGCAAATTTCCGGGTCATATTTCAATCCATCCACTACCCTTTCTCCTTTCCTGCCCCTTGATAAATGCTGGAAATTGCTCTTTGAATGTTAAGATTTCAACCTCCTGAGCGGCCTTATCATAGCCGAATCCTATCACCCCAAATAGCAAAAAGCAAGGCAAAGGGGGACGTAGTTCCATTAGTTCCATAACTAAACCTTGAGATTATTTGAAAGTTTGGGGGGCAGAGCTTTGGAAAAGGATTCAAGGAGTCCCCCCCATCCTGAATTGACACCTCCAGGCAAATTGTGTATGATCTATTGAAACGCTGCATCCGATCCGGGAATCCAGCTCATCTCGATCCAGATGCAGACAACGATTAAAAGGAGGTTGATCATGAGCGATGAAGTTTATACCAGACTTCGTGAGTTCCTGGACAACATGCCCGGGGGGTTCCCGGCGACCGAGAGCGGGGTTGAGATCAAGATCTTGAAGAAGTTGTTTACGCCTGAGCAGGCGGAGATAGCTATGCAGCTTAAGCCTTTGCCCGAGCCGGTCTCAACAATTGCCGAGCGCCTGGGCATGGATGGATCGAAAGCAGCGGAGAAGCTCGAGTCCATGGCCAAGGAGGGGCTTATTTACCGGGCCCGAATCGGCGAGAAGCCGCACTACATGGCGATCCAGTTCATTCCCGGCATCTACGAGTTTCATTTGAACAGCATTGACCGGGAACTGGCCGAGCTTTTTGAGGAGTACTTTCCGCATCTTGGCGTTATCTGGGCTACCACCAAGACCAAACAGCTCCGGGTGGTGCCGGTGGGCTCGGCGATTGATGCGGTTCCCGCGGTGGCAACTTATAACCGGATTCGGGACCTGGTGAAAGGCCAGGAACTCATATCGGTAGCGCCCTGCATCTGCCGCAAGGAACAGGGGCTTCTTGATAACGAATGTAAGCGACCGCATGAGCTCTGTTTTCAGTTTGGGTTCGCCGCTCAGTATTACATAGAAAACGGGTTGGGTAGGCAGATCAGCATTGATGAGGCCATGAAACTCCTCGACCTCGCGGAGGAGTCAGCCCTGGTGCTTTCCCCCACCAACGCCCAGGAGATCATGAGCATCTGTTGTTGCTGCGGATGCTGCTGCGGGATACTGCGGGGACTGAAGATGCTGCCCCGGCCGGCGGATCAAGTCCAGTCATCGTTCCAGTCCCGGATTAACCCTGACCTTTGCAATGCATGTGGCACCTGCTTGGAGCGGTGCCAGATTGATGCGATCAAAGAAGGCGAGGAGGTCATGGAGGTGGACCTGGCGAGATGCATCGGCTGCGGCCTTTGCGTTCCGGCTTGCCCGGAAGAGGCCATAACCCTGGGAGAGAAACCCAATGTGGATACGCCTCCAGCGGACATGATGGAGATGATGATGAAGATCGCGGAGGAGCGCGGCCTGGGGTAAAAACAAACAAGTGGAAGAACCAGGGTAAGGTCTACACAGGGTGACCGAGAATTCAAATTTCGGACATTTCTGAAAAATAAAATCCTTTATTTATGCGGGTTTCTGCAATCGAGTTTTTGAAAAATCACTATTGTCGGTCAGCCTATACACTCTTGGCAGAATAAAATGACATTGTCTCCCTTAATAAAAAAGTTGTAAAAAGAAGTTGTTATTTGCAATTGAAAATTACTTACTCTTTAACGAAGAAAGGCATTTCTGCCAGACAAGAGGTGATAAATGGAAAAGAAAGGAATTCTAATAGTTGACGATGATAAGGTACTTTTAGAAATAGCAAGAGATGCTCTTACCCGAGAAGGATATTCCGTAATTACCTCAGATCAGTCATTAGGCACAAGCCAGAGGGTAGCGAAAATCAAACCTCATTTAATAGTAATGGATGTGAGTATGCCTGGTCTTGGGGGAGATAGGATTTGCAAAATTCTCAAGGAGAGTAATATCAATAAGGAAATGAAAATACTCCTTTATTCTTCCAAAGGTCAAGATCAGCTCAAGAAGTTGGCAGCGGAGGCGGGGGCAGATGATTTTTTAACAAAATCCAGCAATTCTCAGGAGCTGGTTGAGAAAGTAAATTCCCTCCTGAAGAATCCATAAAACAAGATAAACATCATACCTCTCCCATCAAGGGAGAGGAGGTTTATGGAAAAAATTTCCTTAAAGAAGGATTTTTCAACAGCCCCAATGCTCCGAATTTTCCAATTGTCAAGAGTGCGGGCCTGAGGCCATTATTATTCTTTGAAGAGGAGATAATGAAATTATTTACAAAACTTATTTTGGCATTGATTTTAGGTTGTGTTATCGCCCCACCAGTATGGGCAAAAAGAGGTGTAAGGGAGGCCGTGGTAAAGATATACACTACGTATAATAGATACAATTACTATGAACCATGGAAAATGAGGAATCAGGAACAGCGTAGAGGTTCTGGATGTATTATAAATGGAAGAAGGATCTTAACAAATGCGCATGTGGTAGGAGACCAGACATTTATTCAGGTAAGACGAGCAGGAGAATCACAGAAATATATAGCAGAAGTAGAAATAGTGGCCCACGAATGTGATCTTGCTATTCTGAGGGTTAATGATCATTCATTTTTCTCCGGGGTCAGGCCGTTGGAAATTGGAGGTCTGGCAGAAGTTAGAGATAAAATTGCCGTTTATGGTTATCCCGCAGGTGGCGATGAATTATGCATTACTGAAGGAGTGGTTTCCCGAGTCGGGCACCGTAAATATACTCACAGCAATGCCTATTTATTAACTTGCCAGATTGATGCTGCGATTAATCCAGGCAGTAGTGGTGGGCCGGTAATCAAGGATGATAAAATAGTTGGGGTGGCATTTCAGGCCGGGTCAGGGGAAAATATTAGTTATCTGGTTCCCGCCCCGATCATTAATCATTTCCTGAAAGATATAAAAGATGGGAAATATGAGGGAATACCGGGTCTGGGAATATCCTGGCAAAAAATGGAGAATCCCGACATTAGATCTGAATTTAATATGACCGAAAAACAGACCGGTATGTTGGTAAATAAAATTTATCCTGCCTCCACCGCAAGAGGGATATTGAAATCAGGAGATGTAATCCTTTAAATTGATGGTATAAATGTTGAGGAAGATTGGAAAATAGATTTTAGAAAGGGCGAGAGAACATTCTTTGAATATTTAGTCCAAAAGAAATATATGAACGATACGGTTAAATTTGAAATCTTAAGAGAGAATAAAATTATGAATATCGAGATTAAATTGTCTGAACCTATAAATTTTGGACGATTAGTGCCCCATGAACGGTATGATGTAGCTCCGACATATTATATTTTAGGCGGGCTGGTATTTGAACCGCTAACGTTAAACTTTTTAAAAGAATGGGGTAACTGGTATGATGCCGCTCCGATGAATTTAGTAAACTATTATTATTATGGAGAAGCGACAGATGAGCAAAGGCAGATAATTGTGCTTGTTGAAGTTCTGGCTGACGAAGTTAATGTAGGTTATCATAACTGGAGATATAAAGTAATTTCTTATGTTAATGGCAAAAAAATATCCACCATGAATGATTTAGTAGGTGCCTTTGAAGAACATAAAGGGAAATACCACATAATAGTGGATGAATGGGGCTATAAAATAGTCTTAGAAAAAAACAAAGTTGACGAGAACAGTCAGAGAATTCTGGAGAAGTATAGAATTAGTTCTGATAGATCAAAAGATTTAGAGCGCTAAAGGAATGATAGGGACAGGTCTACGGCTAACCTAATCGGCCCATTTGCAATGTAGCTCAGGCCTGACTATACGGGTAGAGGTCTGGGGGAGGCAGGATGCCTGGCGAATTCATTACCGAAGAGGCCCGGATCGAAAGGCCGGCCGCAGTCAGGAAAAGCGGGAAGGTCGGCCGCCTGCTCCGTAGCATCCTGCCCTGGATCATCACTGCCCTCATCTTCGTATTTATCTTCCATCGGGTCC
>JAUWWP010000336.1 GCA_030616835.1 Deltaproteobacteria bacterium
CCACTTCGGTAAATTTTTGTTTGCCCAATTGCGATATTCATCCATAGTATCAAATATCCGATAATGGGCCTCATCAATTATCGGCATTTTCATTGGTATAAATCCCAATTCAATGCGTTCTTCAACATTGCGTGAGAGTCCATCTTTAAGGTCAAGTTTTAGTTGTTCCTCTTCACTTAATCTCCCTATGTGATAGATGAGTTTTTTCATATTGGTGATAGCTACTTTCTCAAATCTATGTTGGATAGTGGTATGAGACAGGCAGTATTAACGATTGCCTTTTTAGACATTGTTTAATCCCTTTTCCAGATTAATATTTTCATATTTTATTGGAGGAATTCCTTTACGAACAAGTATTTCTGAAAAGGTTCTTTCAGAATATCCACTTATCTCTGCAGCTCTACCCAAGGAAACTAATCCTTCTTCAAAGAGTTTTATGGCTAGCAAAACTTTAATCTCTTCTTCCTTTACACTAATTTCTGGTATTTTGATTTCCATCACCATGTTTCATCTCCTCATCTTTATGACAATTAGGTTGGGAAAAGGGGGACAGCTCATTCACACATTATTTCTTTGCTCAAATTCCTCTTATTTATTGCTTTTCTTCTTCCTTCACCTTTTGCAGATATTCCAGAAAGAAGGCCAGCATCACTGTTGCCATCAGACCCACCATTGCGGCCACGGTGATATTCAATAATTTTTTAGGACTTATCGGATGCCCGGGCTTAATTGCCGGGATCAATACTCTGGTATTTTCCGAGCCGATCGAGCTGTTGGCCAGTCGCACTCTTTGATACCTTCTTCTCAGCTCACTCAGTGTCCTCTTTTTTCCTGCAAGATTTGTCTCCAGCAGTACCACCGCTGGTGCATCCACCCTGGGTTTTCCCTGAATTTGGCTTAAAGTCTTTTTCACTCCCCGAATCTCCTCTTCGATGCTTGCTATTTGCTTCTTCAACTCCTCCTGAAGGAGAAGACTGATCTTTATTGCTTCATCAAATTTCTTTCGATGTTGATCAATTATCTCCTCCGCAATTGAGTTTATCAGGAAGACCACTTCTTCGGGGCTTCCTGCCTGAATACTAAATTTTACCAGGTTAGCTTCACGCTCTTTCCACTCTCTGATCACCACCTCGGCCTTAGCCCTTGGGGTCCTGGGCTTCAGCTTCAGTTGGCTTTTCTCAATTATCGAAAAAAGAAGGGGTTTACTCTTCACCTTTTCTTTTACGCTATTTGGATCGTCAATCATTATCTGCTGAAACTCTCCATTCTCAGTAACCGTAGTTACCTGTCCGATCTTCAAGATCAGCTCGGCTTGATATGATGGAGGCAGGAGCCAGCCTATTATCCCTGCTGCCAGGATACAGGCAAATGTGCCTAAAACAATCAGCCATTTCCATTTCCGGATCACTCTTAAATAGTCAATTAATTCAACTTCTTCTGTCATTACAAAACCTCCTTATTCGGGGCTGAATTGATTAGCTCTCTGTTTCAGCCAATAAACTCTAATATCTTATCTACTATGTAGCTCCTATGCTCCTCAGTCAATTCCGGATAGACCGGGATCGAGAGCGTTTCCTTGGCTGCCTTCTCACTCTCGGGAAAATCACCTTCTTTATAACCCAGTGACTTAAAGCAGTTCTGAATATGGAGGGGGATGGGATAGTAAACTGCACATCCTATTCCAGCCGAGTTAAGATGGGCAAGCAAGCCATCCCGATCAGGAACCCGGATGACATATTGGTTATAAATATGCCGGCTGTAGTCAGCTACATAAGGAGTGACTACCGGAGAACCCTTAAATGCCCTGTCATAAAAAGCGGCATTGTCCCTCCGACCCTCATTCCATCTGTCCAGATAGCTCAACTTCACCCTTAATACTGATGCCTGGAGGGTATCCAGCCTTGAATTTATCCCGATATGATTGTAGCTGTACTTTATCTTTCCCGTACCATGAACCCGGAGGGACCGGAAACGCTCTGCCAGAGATTGGTCATTGGTGACGATCATTCCCCCATCTCCCAGACCTCCCAGGTTTTTGGAGGGAAAGAAGGAGAAACAGCCAATATCCCCCATAGTTCCTGCCTTCCGCCCTTTATCCTCCGAGCCCAGGGCCTGGGCAGCATCCTCGATTACCTTCAAGCCATTTTTCTCGGCTAACTCAAGGATAGGATCCATCTCGGCACACTGCCCGAAAAGGTGAACCGGGATGATGGCCTTAACCGTCGCGTGTCTTTTAAGACACTCCTCGACCTTTGCTGGATCGATATTATAGGTTTTAGGATCAATATCAATGAAGACCGGTCTTACCCCCAGGCGAGAGATGGAGCCGGCGGTAGCGAAAAAGGTATAGGGGGTAGTGAGCACAATATCCTCTCTTCCCACTCCGATCGCCATCAGGGAAAGCAGAAGAGCATCGCTGCCGGAGGCCACCCCGATGGCGTAATTAACCCCACAGTATCTGGCTACCTCCTCCTCAAATTCTTTCACTTCGGGACCGAGGATAAAATGCTGATGAGTAAGCACATGATCGATGGCAGCCTTAACCTCTTCTCTAATCTCTTGATACTGAGCTTTCAGGTCTAAAAGGTCTACTTTCATTCCTCTACCTCCCCTTCAGTTCTCTCCGAATTAGTCGGATGGTCTTCAGAGGTAATAACTTTGATCCTATCTCCCTCTTTTCGGTATCTTTTCCCACAGGCAGGACAGATGCCCTCACTAACTCTATTGGAAAGGTCAAAATTTAGCTTGACCCCGCACTCACATACCCAGCCCTGAATCCTTCCCGGGTTACCATAAACTAAGCCATGGTCAGGTATATCGTCGGTAATCACCGAACTTGCCCCGATAAAGGCATATCTGCCAATGGTATTTCCACAAAGTATGGTAACATTGGCACCAATGGTTGACCCTCTCTTAATTAGGGTCTTCTGATATTCCTTCTTCCTCGATATATGGCTGCGAGGATTTATCACATTAGTAAATACCATGGAAGGACCACAGAAAACCCCATCCTCCAGTTCTACTCCATCATAGATGGACACATTATTCTGCACCTTAACCCGATTACCTAAAACTGCCCTGGAACCGATGAAGACATTCTGCCCCAGGGAGCAATTCTCGCCGATCACCGCTCCCGCCATAATGTGGCAGTAATGCCAGATCTTAGTTCCCTTACCAATGCTGACCGGCTCATCAATAAAGGCAGATTCGTGAGCGAAATATTCTTTTCCTCCTGATCCCTCGGACTTCACTAACTCTACTCCTTAACGGGTGTAACTCATCTGCTTATGTCCACCACAAACCCCGGATCGCATCAGGACAGCTTTACCGGCACCCCTCCATTTTCCATTGAACTCTGGGCAGCCTCCAGGAACCTGACGATCTGAAGCCCGTTTCTTCCATCACTGCGCGGGGCTCGATTCTGTTTGATACAGTCCAGAAAATGCTGACACTCCAACCGGAGGGGCTCAGGGAGCTCGAGCCGGGGGATGTAGATATCTCCCTCGCGGATAGTTAAATACTCGGCATAAGTAGAGTACTGCGGGGCTTTATCTACTCCCTTATCAAAGATCTTAATCTTCTCAGTTGGCTCGACATCATCAAAAACCACCATCTTTTTACTCCCTACCACCGTCATCCGCCTTACCTTATGAGGGTCCAGCCAGCTTAGCTGGATCTGGGCC
>JAUWWP010000194.1 GCA_030616835.1 Deltaproteobacteria bacterium
CCGTAGTCCGCCCGGCGATAGGCGTCCGGGATAAAATGAACCTCATCCTTGGGAACCCGGTATTTATTGAAAACCGCCCGGAAGTTGCCGATCTCCATGGCCGCCTTTTGCACCTTCTGGGAGAGTTTAGCCAGCACATTGTAATCCGGCCCGTAGACCTCAATATCAATATCACCCCGCGAACCGGCTGCTCCTTCACCGTGGGTAATAATCTCCGCACCCGGGATCTTTGCCAGTGCCGGCTGGATATCATACATTATCTCCTTGTCGGAACGCTGCCTTTCCTCCGCGTTTACCAGGCGCACGGCAACCGAGGCCCGGTCAAAATCTACGTTTTCCCCCCCGGCCCGGGCGGTATAATCCCGCATCTCCGGGATCCCGGCTTTTACTACCTCTTCGATTTTGGATAAAACCCGGGAGGCTGATTGCTCGGTGACCCCCTTGGGGAGCTGAGCGGAGACCCGAATAAGATTCTGGTCGGTTGCAGGAAATAGTTCGGCACCGATGAATTTAAACAGACCTAAGGAGCCGATAAAAATCACCAGGGTGGCCAGAGAGGTGTAGACCGGATGGCTCAGTACCCACCCCAGTGAGTTCGAATATTTCTTTTGAGTGGAGTTGATCAGTCGCTTAAACCGTAAAACCGGGGCGCGCAGTGTCCGGATGACTGGATTCAAATCAGCTTCTTCGCGTTGCTCCCTCCGAATGAAAATCCCTGACAGCATGGGAGTTAAGGAGAAAGAGGCGATGATCGAGAAGATCGTAGCAAAGACGACCGCCAGGCCAAACTGAAAGAAGAACTTCCCTACCATACCGCTCATAAAGGCAATCGGAGTAAATACTACGATATTGGTACCGGCGGAGGCCAACACCGCGACAGCGATCTCCTTGGTGCCGCCCACCGCAGCCTCCCGCGGAGGTTCGCCCTTCTCCACATACCGGGTAATGTTTTCCAGAACCACAATCGCGTTGGCCACCAAGGTGCCGATGGATATGCCGAGAGCCGACAGCGTCAGGACATTGATCGAAAATCCGGAAAAATCCATAAGTAAGAACGCCGAGATGATCGAGGTGGGAATCACTACCGCAGCCACAAAGGTAATCCGGATATCCATCAGGAACACCCAGAGCAGGAGGGCGCACAAGAGAACGCCCAGGACGATATTACTCCGGGCGTTGGTAACGGCATCGCGGATAAAGGTGGATACATCCTCGGCGATAAAGAGCTTCGCTCCTTCCGGAAGGAGCTGATTAAGCTCTTCGATCTTGGCGTAGGTACCGTCAGCCACGGCGACCGTGTTGCCATCGGAGCGCTTGTAAATATCCATCAATACCGCACTCTCCCCGTTATAGCGCACCAGAGACTCAATCTCCTTACTGCCGTCCTCCACCCGGGCCACGTCCGCAATGCGGATAACGCCGTGCCCGGGTGCGTTGAAAGTAAGATTGGATATATCCTCGACGCTCCGAGCCTCGCCCTTAAAGCGGATGCCGATCTCCCGGGTTTTTTGCTTAATATCGCCGGCCGGGATATCCAGGCTCTGCTGCCCCACTGCCGTGAGGAGGTCCATAACCGTGAGGCCGTACTGGGTCATCTTGTCGAGTTTAGCCCAGATATTGATCTGGCGCTGGGAGCCGCCCAGGACTTCTACCTTGGCCACGCCCGAGACCTGCCCGAACTGATCCTTCAACTGCTTATCCGCCAGCTCAAAGAGCTCGAGGTCACTCATTTTCTCCGACATCAAGGCCACTTTCACTACCGGGAAGCTCATGGGGTCAAACTTGACTACTATCGGGTCTTCCGCGGCCTCCGGCAGATCATGCTTGATCTGCTCCACCTTGTCCTTCACATCGAGGGCCTTGATATCCACATCAACGCCCAGGTTGAACTCAATGATCGTCCAGGCAAAGCCCTCGTGTATCTCCGAGAAGATGTCCTTGATATCGGCGATGTTTGAGATCTCGTCCTCGATCTTTTCGACAATCTGGCTCTCGATCTCTTCGGGCCCCGCCCCCGGGTATACCGCAATGATCTGCACTAAAGGGAAGTCTAATTCCGGAAATAGATCGAGCACCATTCGGCGGAAAGATACCAGGCCGAGGACTACAAAGACCAGCACCATCATCACCGTGGTAACCGGCCTTTGAACAAAGGTTTTAATCAATCCCATTTTTTATCCCAGATTATGCGTAACTATCCGAATTATTTGCTCTATGCTGAAAAATTCTAAATCCCAAATCCTAAACTCTAAACAAATCCCAAATTCAAATATCAAATGTTCAAAACCTTGTCCTGAGCCCTTCAACAAGCTCAGGACAGGCCTGTCGAAGGGAATGTTTTGAGTTTTGATCATTTGAAATTATTTAGGATTTGGTGCTTAGTGCTTAGAATTTATTCTAATATTACGTTAATTGAACTTCTATTTTGAACGATATTATTTGGGCTCATCCTTTTCATTTAAGATCAGCAGTTTCACCCCATCTTTAAGCAGACTCTTGCCGCTCAAAACCACCGGAAGCTTCGGATCCAGGCCCTTAAGCAGGGAATAGTCGTCGTTTTCCACCACCCTTTCCACGATTACCTTGCGTGCCCGGTCGTTATTCGCCTGAAAGACAAAGTCATTGCCGTCAAAATCCCTCATCACACAGCGGGAGTCAATGTAAGGGGCATTCTCCTGGTAGAAGACCCGGACCTGGGCCGTCACATAGGTGCCGACCTTGAGTTCCCGGTCCGGGTTATCCAGCACCATCTCCAGGTCGAAAAGACCCGTATCGGAGTTAGCTCCCAGCGAAACCCGGTCCACCCGGCCCTCATACTCCTTCCCGGCAGCAGAGGCAACCTGCACCGGCTGTCCGACTTTAAGTTCCACCACATCCCGGTCGCTCACCGCGGCCACCACCCGCACCTGGTCCAGGGAAGATACCATCGCCAGTGTCTTGTCTTTCTCCGCCCTTTCTCCGACCCTCACACAAAGCGACATCAATGTGCCGCTAATCGGGCTGGTCAGGTGAACGGTGGATCGCGCCATCTCCAGATTGGTCTTCGCTATTTTCAGCTTCAGCTTAATCTTTTCCATGACATCCTGCGAAATACCTCCGGATTTATAAAGGCTTTCATAGCGCTCATATTCTTTTCGCGCATCCTCGTATACTGAACGAAGCAGCTTCACCTGGGAGACATTTTTCGGATCGTTCTCATCCAGGCTGATAATGGTGGCATCTGCCGCGACAAAATCACCTACCTTATATTTAATCGCCGCCACCCGGGCCGCATCCGGAGTGGAAATGAAGGCCTGACGATAACCTTCCACCTTTCCCTGGATATCTCTCCAGACCTCGAATGTCCCGATATTTACCGGGGTGAGCTTCACCGGGAAGCCTTCGCGCATCTGAATGCTTTCAATGCCCTCCCGCTTGCCTTTTTCCTGGCCTTTTTTCGATTTGAGCTTGGCAGAGATGGCAAGGATAACGACCAAGACCAATACCGGGATAATGATTTTCTTCATTGCTTGCTCCTTGAATCATCTGATATGTAGCTTTGGATCTTGTAAAGATGCAGGTTTACATCCCTTGTTGTTTTAGAATAAAGGAGCTTAGCCTGCGTGAGGGTCAGCTCCGTATCTTGCAGTTCGGTTAAACTGCCGAGGCCGGTTTTATGTCGCAGTTGCGCCAGCTCGTACGACTTCTCAGCCAGCTTCACGGTCTCCCGGGCGGAATCCATTTCCTGCCGCGAGGCGATGTAGGCCAGATAAGCGTTTTGCAGATCCAGGCTCAACAGCTTGCGAATCTTGACAAGCTCCAGTCTGCTTTTGTTTAGGTCCCGGAGCGCCTGGTTCTTTTTGGCGCTCTTGACCCCTCCCTCATAAATAGGGATCGTTACCTGGATTCCTGCCAGCAGCGTTTCAGAAAAATCATTGCTGTCAGGAATGAACTGGTCCGAATCACCTGAATATTGCAAGCTGCCGAACGCCGCCACGATCGGGTAAAAATCGGCTCTATACGCCTTTAATAAATATTTGCTGGCCTTGACCGCCTGGTCCAAGGCCTTAAGTGATGGTTCATCTTTTAGCATGGTCTGCCGGATCTGCTCAAATTTAAAGTCGGGAAACGATTCATTATATGAATCCGTCAGGACAATCTCCTCTTTCAGGTCAATGCCGATAATCGTCTTGAGGTAGTTCTTGGCCAGGGTCAGATTGTTTTCGGCCGTGATCAGACCGGTGCGACGGTTATTAACCTCGACTTCATGCTGCATTAACTCAAATTCCGAGCCCAGACCCTCCTTGAATTTTTGGGATATGATTTTGTGATCATTCAAAGTGTTTTCCAGCGAAACCCGGGCGATGACGAGGGTCTCCCGGGCCATTAGCGAGTTAAGATATGCCCTCTGAACCTGAAGAATGAGTTGGCGTTTTTGGCGGTTATACATAAGATCCGCGCCCGCACTCCCGGCCTTGGCCGCGCGATAGTAATTACTCACCCGCCCGGAGGTAAAGAGCGCCTGCGAGGCGGTCAGGCCGAACACATGCTCGTTCTCATTCACTGCCGGAAAATCTTGAGTTATTAGGGGCAAGGAGCCGTCGGGAGCAGCTTCCGGGGCTGCGGCCACGGGGACAGGTATATCCGGAATCCGGAAATAACGATTGTAGCCGTAGGAGGCCTCCAGTCTCGGAAATATGGCCCCCCGCGCCTCTTTCACCCGTTCCCGGGCGGAGCTCCTATCCTCCTCGGCCTGCTTTAAATTCTCGTTTCGGGTTATGGCCATCTCGATCGCCTGCTCCATTGACAATTTCACCGCTCCATAGGCAGGACATGCTGCCAACCAAACCGATATCAACAGGAAAAAATGAGACCTTTTCATTCGATCACCTCTTTTCATCTCCAGGGTCTGTAAAGGGAGCAACTCTGTTTATTATTTTTTACTCGACCTCCTCCTGTGCCAGTGCGTCTTCTATCCCTTTAACAGCAGTAAGCATAGTCTTCTTAAAGTGGTGCAGGTGCTCCTTTATTCTTGATTCTTTTGATTCCGGCAACCGAAAAATCCGCGATGTGCCTCGCGATTGTATCAATCACCTCCGAAGTCATTTCAATCTTGCTTTCATCAGGCATTGGTGAGTGAGGTGCATGCATATTAAAATAGAACACGAACTGACTTATTATGCTAAATGAGCATAACTTGATCATTTCAGGTGTGGCTTCGGGACCAAGTAGTTCGGCAACGATTTGTATCATTATTGTTTGTACCTTACTTATACGCTCCATAATATGCGAGCGAACCAATCCGTTTGATTTAATCATGTGTTCGGCGAATAGTTTCCCTTCCCATTCAGAAGGCATGGGACTGAACCTGTGGAGCAGCATTATCCGCACAAATTCATGAATACGATCCTCGGGAGAATCGATCTTCTCCAGAATGCTTTCAATAGGAAGCTCTTTAATTCTATTCACAATATATGAGATTACTTCTTCATGAAGCTTCTCTTTGTCTCCGAAATAGTAATTGACTGCGGCTACATTCGCACCCGCAAGTTCACATATGTCCCGCACGGTTGTTTCCTTGAAGCCTTTATCCGCAAAAAGCTGCCCTGCTGCTTCAATTAGGCGCTCTTTGGTTGACTTTTCCATTGGTTCATTCGACATTTTCTTCTTCCTTTTTTCAAACAAATGTTTAAAACAAATTATTTAAACTTAAGTATAAAACAGTTGTTTTAATTTGTCAAGCTAATCGAGTGACGACATTGAAAATGGGAAGAGACATCGTGATCCCCCTCTGAGGGTAAAGAAGTTGGTATGTTTTGGTGAGAGAACTTGGGTA
>JAUWWP010000164.1 GCA_030616835.1 Deltaproteobacteria bacterium
CTTAGGGTCTTGGGGGTTGGGTCCGCAGATCCCTGTGATCTGGAAT
Organism: Deltaproteobacteria bacterium; assembly: GCA_030616835.1. Taxonomy (GTDB): domain Bacteria; phylum Desulfobacterota. The sequence goes on from JAUWWP010000164.1 coordinate 47, forward strand.
CCGTAAAGCTCATACCCCGATCCGGGTGATGATCCCGCCGGAGTGACCGATCCCGCTAAATTAAGTGGCTGAGGAACAATATTTCCGCTACCGTCAACATCGCATTTTCCATCACGGTTAGTATCAGGGCAAATTGGGCCGCTCCTGAAAAAAGCATTATTCCCGATACTGATAGGGGGGCCCGAAAGTGGTATGGCGTCGGGATTCTTTCTGGAAAGTTGCTCCAGAGCGGCCTGCAGCCCGGCCTCAGCAGCATAAAGAACGCACTGCGCCCTCCTTTCATTGGCAGCGATCTCAATATCAGTGGTCGAGGTTTGAATCCCTGCCAGGCCCAGAACTGTGAGAATGATCAAAAGCAGCATGGCAACAATAAGCGCCGCCCCTCTTTTACTTCTTAAAAGCCTCCCTAATTTCTTAACCATTACCATTCCTCCTTTCCTATGTTCCTGATGATATCGTGACAACCGCACTCCCGGGGGCAAGCCCCAGTCCCAGATTTCTTAGCCGCACCCGGGCCGAGAGCGTCCTGGTGCGGCAGGTTCCATCGGCGGCAGTCCCCCGGATATTCAGTCCGCCAGGATAGTTCGCATCTTCCATCTCGGTTCGAACCACCAGGGTTATAATAACATCCCTGATGGCATCCCGGAAAAACTGCTTATCAGCATCATTGGCCACCCCATCCCCGTTAACATCGCCTAAATTGTTCGTAGTATAGTAATCATCAGGAGTAGAAGTGCTTATCATTTCGCCATCGGTATCATCACGATCAATATTCCCATCACCGTCATTATCCAGTCCATCCATTACTGAAGCTAAGCCTGACCCAATATCATCCATCCTCCCATCGGCAAGAATATCGTAGGTAAACAGGGGCTTAGGTAGACCTAGAGCCGTATCATTAGCCTTGTTGACAACATTCTCAATGACCAGTTGGAGCCCTTTTCCATCATTCCTAAGCAGATTACAGCTCTCATTAGCATCGCATTTGCACAAACAGCCATTAGCATCGCATTTGCCCAGACAGTAAGTAATAGTTTCTCCTGGATCAAGGTTCCCACTCTCATCATGATCAAAACTAATCGTGATCGAATCTTTGCTGGCAGGTGGTAAAATTCCAAACCGGTAGGACCCTATAGGACAACCCTGTCCCGGGCAGAGGTTCGGATTAAATCCGGCCATTCTGATCTCTCGCACCATTAAGTTCATCCCCGCCCGCACACTCTGCTGGATAGTAGAGATCTGATCCTGGACAGTATAGGAACGGTGTTGACTTATGAAGGCGGTAAATAATCCGACCATAAGAATCGCGCCGATTACTAAGGTAACCATCAGCTCAATTAAGGTAATCCCACGGCAATCTTTTTGAAAAAATAGCTTCATTTCTTCAAGTCCTTTCTTAACTCTTCAATTTTAGTCATGGAATAGCAGGGACTGGAATTTTCTTAAGTTATAATCTTCTCCATGTTCCGTTAACCTGCTTTTCCCTTAAAGTTTATATCAATCGTCATAATTGTAAGGATTTGATTTAGTTATCATTGTGCTGAAGGCAACCTTCCGATTCTTCCCCAGCATATCCACCCAGGTAACAATAACACAAATGTTTTTGGTATCAATTGTCACATCATTATTACTATCAATATCAAGAACATTCCAGATCCGGAAATACCAGCCACCGGAACAGCCCTCGGCATTAATAGGATTAGCATTGTCAACGCATCCATTCGGAATTACCCCGTCAGAATTGATGCGATCCTTAATAAGCTTATTATCAATAAAAGACTGCAATTTCTTAATATCCTTAATAGCGTTGGGTGAAAAATTATAAAAAAAGTGTTTATATTTATCGGGATCAATGGCTCTATCCTTATCGGAATCCCAATTATTAATCATTATCAGTTGAGGATCGATGTTGTTCGGAGGCATAAATGGCAGGCCGCGGAGCTCCTCCAGCTTATTTAAGGCGAGATTGGTAGCTACAGTCATATCGCCGGCAAAGCGGTTGCCTTCAATGGCCGTGACCTGGAGCCCTACCAGACCAAGCAGGCCCACCGCCAGAATAACCATGGCAATCATAACCTCCAGTAAACTCATCCCCCGAATATCCTTAAATCTCTCCTTCATCCTGTTAGCCCTCCCTCCGCCAGAGACGGATTGAACCACGAATTTCACGAATTATACGAATTAATTCCCTTTTGGTCACTTAGTAATATCCTCTCCCTGCTACTCCCTGCCTGTCCTGAGCCTGTCGAAGGAAAGCCCGCCCTACTGAAATCTGAAATCTAAAATCTAAAATCTAAAATCTTTAATGCTCAACCTTAATTGCCCCGGTAATAAGGACAGTGATAGTGTACTTTTCTCCTTTACTGTTTTTAAGTTTGATACCTCCTCCTCCCTTCTCAACCGTCCCATTGGAGCGAAAGGTAAGCTTTTTGTCAGTAAAGTTTATCGAACCCGGAACATACTTTATATCCGGGTGACCGGGTGAAAGGTCAATCGTCCACGAAGGTGTCCCTGAAGAATTTTCTATAGTATAAGTATGCTGAGCCCCAACATCATAAAACTTAATTATATATGAGGTATTCTCGGCGATTGCCTGAGATTTGGCTTTGATCATATTGGAGACCAGATTCCGGGTAGCAGCCTTCAATCTATAGTGAGGAAGCTGGGCAGCGATATTGGGAATCGCTATCCCGGCCAACACTCCAATAATAACTACCACAATCATTAACTCAAGTAAGGTAAAGCCGGAACTCTTTCTTAAATTAACATGCATTATTCATGCCCCCTTTAAAGGAACCGCCCTTAACCCAGGAATAATTTAAGCAAGATTGCAATAAACCCCAATATGAGCGTCCCAAAACCCAGTATGAGCGTCCCAAAAACAAATTTAAACCAGGTAGTCTGTTCGTCAAAGCGCCGATCCACATTCTCCCTCAACTCCTTAAAGCGCCGATCCATATCCTCCTTTAATTCATCAATCCGCCTGCCGTTACGCTCTACCGCTTCCTCTACCCGTTGAAGCTCGCTCTGATACCGCCTTTCTCTTTCCTCCTGGTAGCGCTCATAGTAGGGAGGTACAGTCTGTTCCTGATTTTCTTTTTTCTCCTCAGTCGCCATCTCCGCCCTTCTCTAACTCTGCGCTTTCCGTCCAAATATGAGCAAATATTATGCCAAGATATTCATCTGTAGCTAAGAGGTTGATATTAAAGTATTTTTTAAAATAGCTGGTTTTGCTTTCTCACCTGTTTTCGTTCCAAATTATGAAATTTTTACATACATGGTGAAAATATGTCAAGCAGGGAGTAGCAAGGAATAGCAGGGAGTAGCAGGGACTACAATTCTCTGACCAAATCCCAAAAAAATTCGTGTAATTCGTGAAATTCGTGGTTTAAATCCTAAATCAGTGTCTATTTTCGTTTATCTTAGATAGTTATTTTTAATGAGAAAATCTTTAATCTCCCGGCAAAACTCCCTCATTTCCCCAAGATCCTTCTGGGTATCTTCTTTGGAAAAAATTGTAGTAGACTTATAGTCAGATTCCTCGCGATGTTTTTTGATTTTTTTAAAAATCTTCCCATATTTCGGGAGAAATTTCCCGGTTTTGACAAAATGGATATTAAATAAATGGAAAGCCCCTTCGTGGCTCCTGGGTTCATGCCCAATGGTGAAAAGAATAGCCTTAAGATGGTGAAAAACTGCATAATACGCCCGTGAGACCGCACCGTGGAAAAAATTCTTCTCAAAGAGCACTTCCGCCTCCCTGATAGCCTCTTCCCCCCTGGATAGCTCCAATTTGATATTTATTTTTTTATTCTCTTCCTTCAAAAGGGAATTCCCTCTCGTTCGATATCAAGGGCAATTGCCCTTTCGATGCCTTTAAGCCAGTTGAAATAGTCTTCACCCATAACCAGCGGAGAAATATCCACATCATAATCGAGAAAGACATCTCCCGCAATATCATAGATTTTATCGGTGAAAATCCGCTTTTCCTCCCTTAACAAAACCAGAACATCCAGGTCAGAATATTCTCTCCCCTTTCCCCGGGCCCGGGAGCCAAAAAATATAAACTTAAGAATCTCTGAACCCAGATCCTTCTCAACAGCTATTTTAAATTGTGTTAGGGCCTCAACCTCCTTTGCGGTAAGAAGCTCCCCAATCCGGTTTTTTTCTTTGCCATTTGATCCAGCTCGAATAGACATTATATTACCCAATGAACAAATACCAAACCACGAATTACACAAATTACACAAATTATCAGATTCGTGAAATTCGTGAAATTCGTGGTTCAAAATCGCAAAAAGGAAAATTTCTTCGTGTAATTAGTGTAATTCGTGGTTCAAATCCCATAATCTTTAATTTTATAAATAAGTGCCCGGCAGCTTATCTCCAGCAAGCGGGCTGCCTGGGTGCGATTCCCCTTGGTTCTTTGAAGCGCCTTTTTGATCAGCTCAATCTCCAGTTCCCGGGATCCTTTCTTAATCGAAAGCCCGTCTCCGGAGAGGGATAAAGACCTAAACCCTTCACTTTCAGGGCCCGGGCTCAGGGCAAAATACTTGGCCTGGATCCTTCTTTCCTCATCAGTTAGCACCATTGCCCTTTCAATTACATTCTCTAACTCCCGCACATTACCTCGCCACTCGCAATCAAGAAGGAGCTCCATTGCCTCCGGGTCAATACCCTCGATTCTTTTACTTAGGGTCTGATTATGTTTCCCGATGAAATGCTCAATTAGAAGGGGTATGTCTTCTTTCCGCTCCCGGAGGGGGGGGATGCGGATATTAAGCACATTGAGTCGATAGAGAAGGTCATCCCGAAAATTTCCCCCCTCAACCTCTCTCTCCAGATCCTTAATGGTTGCGGCAATGATCCGAACATCCACCATAATCGGTTCGGTATCCCCCACTCTCCGGATCTCCCCCTCCTGCAGAACCCGCATAAGCTTTACCTGAAGCTGGAGGGGAAGTTCACCGATCTCGTCCAGGAAGATGCTCCCTTCGTCGGCCTCTTCAAACAGCCCCCTTTTGCTCTGAACTGCTCCGGTAAATGAGCCCTTCCGATGGCCGAAAAGCTCACTTTCCAGCAGGTTTTCAGGGATCGCCCCGCAGTTGATGGTAACGAAAGGCTTATCGGCCCGGGGGGAGTTGAAGTGGATGGCCCGGGCCACCAGCTCCTTCCCGGTTCCACTCTCTCCGGTAATCAATACCGTGGTTTTATATTTCGAGATCTTCTTTATGGTCTCAAAGATCTCGTGCATCTCTTTACTTTTGGCAACGATGTTCTCAAAGTGGTATTGCTTTTTAAGGGAGATATTCTCCCTGATCAGCCTTTCCCGTTCCTCGGCCTTACGCAGGGTGAGGAGAACCTCGTCAGTCTTAAAGGGCTTGGAGATATAGTCATAGGCTCCGAGCTTCATTGCCTCTACCGCGGTATCAATCGTCCCATAGGCAGACATCATAATGATGGTGGAGGGGAGTCTCATCTCAACCGCCCTTCTCAGAAAATCCATCCCATCCATCTTCGGCATCCGAATATCGCAGAGGATAAAATCAAACTCCTCGCCAGCCAGCTTCTCCAGAGCCTCTGCCCCCTCTTTTGCCTCATCCACTCCGTAGCCTTCCTTCTTTAGCAGGAGCGAGAGCATATGGCGCATACTGGCTTCATCATCAACTATTAATACCTTTGGTTTAGGCAAATGGAACTCCTTTCTATTAAGGGAATAGCAAGGAATAGCACGGAGTAGCAGGGAGTAGCAGGGACTACAATTCTCTGACCAAATCCCAAATTAATCACTTGCATTTTGCACTTTGCAATTTTCAATTTGCAATTTATTATCCCCCACAGGGAGAAGTATCCTCACCCTCGTCCCTTCCCCTGCCTTGCTTTCCAGCCCGATATTCCCTCCAAATGATTCGATTATCCTCTGGCAGATGGCTAAACCAAGTCCGGTGCCTTTACCCGGCTCCTTGGTGGTATAAAAAGGATCGAAGATTTTGGGCAGATCGTCCCGGGAAATTCCCTTTCCGGTATCGCTCAAAATAATTTCAATGAACTTTCTTTCAGGTTGCAGGAAAGACTCTTCACTCTCAATTTCCTGTTTGCATTTTGCATTTTGCATTTTGCATTTTGCATTTATTATTAGTCTTCCTCCTCCGGGCATTGCATCGGTAGCGTTGAGGAGAAGGTTGACCATAACCTGATGAAGGCGGTCGCGGTCAGCAGTTATCGGAGGAAGTCCGTCTCCGAACTCAAGATCGACCTCGATTCCATTTAGGACCTTCTGGCTCGAAAGTAGAGAGATGCAATCTTCCACTACCTGTTTAGTATC
>JAUWWP010000002.1 GCA_030616835.1 Deltaproteobacteria bacterium
ATACTGCTTGTCAAGTAAAAAATTAAGTAAGTATTAGTTTCTGGCATTTCTCCTCTTAAAGGGTAGATATTTAACAAAAACAGGAGCAATACTGTGGATTTGAAGAAAGAATTAGGAAGTAGAATTCGTTTTTTGAGGGAAGCGCGTAAGCTTACGCAGGAAAAGCTGGCGGAAAGGGCTAACCTCAGCGTGACCTTCATTGGCACGGCCGAGAGAGGCAAGAACATTCCCTCCGTGAAAACCTGCCAGAAGATCGCCAAGGTGCTGAATGTGCCGGTTTATGAGCTTTTTATGTTTGAGGAGCAGACTGAGCAGGATAAGCGGATCGAGCAGTTCACCATACGGGTCAAGGGAGAAAAGAGCAGAAGGAAGATCGATCTGATTTTAGAGATTGGGGAGGTAATATTGAAGAGTTAATTTGGTCAAGCAGAACTTTAAAAATTATTCTGACATTTCTAATTTTAGCACCCGATGTTTCCATTTCGCCTTCTGTCTCCTCTTGGGATCCGCTCATTCTTCCTCTATCTTATATTCAACCTGTGAATAAGGGGTTGTTACTTTTAATAATAAAGAATAAGGGGGGCAGATCGTTACTTTAAACATAATGAAACCTTCCCTTGGGAAATCCGTCCTTCTCCAGATTCTCCTTAAACTGCCTGATACCAGGTAATCACGCCTTCACGCTTACTCCCATTAACTCAACTCTCCTACTCGTACCTCGCAAGGGCTTCGGTTTTCAACCAGGTAATAATAAGCAGCCTGACTCACCGGGAAGTTGCGGCAGCGATTCCGGTTCCTATCCAAAACAACCTCCTCCCCCCTTGATGGGGGACAAAGGAGGGGGTGAAAATTTTATCCGTTTCCCCCTCACCTTTACCCCGATGGACATCGGGGCAAGCCCTCTCCCTCCAGGGGAGAGGGAACTATGAAGATATCTTTTTGTCAAAAGTTTGATGGAAGGATTATATATAAATATCAAGCACTTTTATAGTAAATTAGATCCAGTTAACTTTACAGTGCCTAAAAAACATTTATCAAGTGGTTTTAAATTTATGATAAATATCATAAAAATCTTTTCCTTCGACAGGCTCAGGACAAGCTCATATTGGCTCTTCAAATCGGTCTTCAGGTCTTTAGATAGAGATATGGAATAAGGGGGTCACCCATTATAAGGGAAAAGGGGACAGGCTACTTCTCCTCCTTTCTTTGGCCTCATTGAGTAGAAAAGTAGCCTGTGGGGCTGTTGAAAAACCTCCCCACACTGTCACTCTGAGCAAAGCGAAGAATCTCATCCCCATATTTAACACAGTTTTTGATACCCCTCGCGGAGCCTGTCCTGAGCCTGCTCTTTAGATTCTTCGCGGAGTCTATCCTGAGCGAGATTCTTCAGTCGCTTCGCTCCCTCAGAATGACGGAAAGCGAAGGGCTCAGGGTGAGATTTTTGACTTTTTCAACAGCCCCCTGTCCCCTTTTTAATTCGTTTGGCGAATTCTGAGGAATTACCAGAGGTAAAGCGTTATATTCAAGTTGTTTTAGAACCAACGTCCCATATTTACAAGTGGTAGGAGCAATTCATGAATTGCCCCTACGAAGGATGAACCAGCCCCGCTAAGAGAATTTGGATAAACTCTAAATACCGGGGCTCGAAAGCCCCGGCTATCCAGGATAAGGAGCTCTCGACCAATTTTCGGGGAAACTCCTGTGGACAATGAACCTGTTGGACAAAGCTCCAGGCAAATTTAATTTGACTTTGGAGGGTATCCGGGCTAAATTTATGGAGGGTTAAAGCCTATGGCGGGGGAGGAAGAGTTGTTTAATGCAATTACTGATGTACCGGGAATCAGGGTTGGTCATGCCAGTAATTTTGAGGCTAAGACTGGCTGTACCGTGATCCTCTGTGAAGAGGGGGCGGTCGCCGGAGTTGATGTGCGGGGAACCGCAGCCGGAACCCGACAGATAGATTCCTTGAGTCCCCTCCACCTGGTAAATGAAGTCCATGCCGTCTGCCTTGCCGGAGGAAGTGCCTTTGGATTAGATGCCGGGGGAGGGGTAGCCAAGTTCCTGGAGGAACAGGGAAAAGGCTTAGGTCTTTCAACCGTCAGGATTCCAATTGTGCCTACGGCAATAATCTTTGATCTATTCCTCGGGGATACCAAGGTTCGTCCGGACAAAGATATGGGTTATCAGGCCTGTCTGAACTGCTCTTCGGGAAAGGTGGAGGAGGGAAGTGTCGGGGTAGGTACCGGGGCAACCGTGGGAAAGCTTTACACGGTAAGGCAAGCAATGAAGGGGGGAGTGGGGACAGCCAGCGCGAAGCTGCCCGGGGGTATCATTGTGGGCGCCTTAGTTGTAGTCAATGCCTTTGGCGATGTAATCGATGTTAGTAAGGAAGAGATAATTGCTGGGGCCCGGGTAGCGCCGGATAGCCTGGAGCTGGCTAATTCCGCGGAAAAAATTAAGGAAGGAGAGCAAAGGGAGTTTTTGCCCGGGGAATCTACTACCCTGGGGGTGATTGCCACCAATTGCCGGCTAAGTAAGAAGCAGGCCACTAAGGTTGCCCAGATGGCCCAGGATGGGATAGCGAGAGTGATTGATCCAGCCCATAGCTTATTCGACGGAGATGTCACCTTCGCCCTTTCCCTGGGCAGTGAGACTGCGGATGTAAATACCATTGGCCGCTGGGGGACAGAGCTCATCGGGATATCTATTCAGCGGGCAGTAAGAGAGGCCGATGGCTTCGGGATCATCCCCGCTTACCAGGATCTAAAAAAAGGAAAGTAGCATTGGAGAACAGGCGGAAAGCTGCCCTGGTCAAGCTGCTCAAAGATGAAAATGAGATGGTCCGCAAATCTGCGGCCAAGGCTCTGGGAGACTTAGAAAAAAAGCCTAATCTCGAGAGATTAATTAAGGCATTAAAAAATAAGGATAAGTTTACCCGGGTAAGGGCCATCTATGCCCTGGGAAAGATTGGGGAGGAGGGTGCCTTGGCTCCTCTGGTTTCTGCCCTGAATGATCCTGAGGTGGAGGTGCGCTCAGCAGCAGTAAGGGCCTTAGGGGAGATCGCTGATCCGGGAATCTTAAGTAATCTTATGGAAAGATTGGACGATGAGAACCTGACCATTCGCGTTCTAACAGTGGAGGCCCTGGGAAATTTCCTCGATAAAAGGGTAACTGATTTTTTAATTGCCCATCTTAATGAAAAGAATCTTGAGCTTCTGGAAAGCGTGATTGGAGCTCTGGGGAAGATTGGAGATAAGAAGGTAGAGAAGCCCTTATTGATCCTGCTTGCCCACCCGGAGCCCAGGATCCGCAGCCGAGCGGCCCTGGCCCTGGGAAATCTGGAGGATTAATTATTATTAGAAGTGGGGGGAGACATCGATCAGACCCTGGGTCACGGAATCTACGGTAGTGACGATTGATCGTTGGGGGGATCCGGTATGGGCATCCAGTTCGGTCAGACTTACCTCCTGGGGCTCTTTAAGCTCTCTTCCCTCGGGGTCATAAAGAATCTTAACCGTGGGACGGTTAGGGTCATCAGGATTAATCCGGACAACCAGGCCAACCTCGTTGGTATCCAGGCGCACCAGGGTGCCGATCGGGTAGATCCCTAATGTCTTGATAAATGCCTTAAAGAATTTAGGGTCAAAATGTTTCCCCACCATCTTCATCATTATCTCTAAGGTTTCTTTGGGATCAAAACGCCTCTGGTAGGGGCGAAGGGTGGTCATCGAATCGTAGCAGTCAGCAATGGCAACAACCCGGCTCCCGGGAGGCTGCTCTTTCCCCTTAGTTAGAGACGGATAGCCTTTGAGATTATATTGGGTATGATGATACAGGACAATGGTAATGGCTCTTTCACTCATACCCTCCATCTGACAAACGATCTCCGAGCTATAGAGTGGGTGTTTTTTCATCACCTCCCACTCTTGCTCGCCAAGTTTACCGGGTTTGGTGACAGTCTCCCTGGGAATGTAAGTCTTTCCGACATCATGGAGAAATCCGGCCAGACCCACATCATTCAGGGTCTTTCCTTGAAGCTTTAACGTATCCCCTAAGGCCAAAGAAAGGATTCCTACATTGACACAGTGGTTAAAGGTATACTCATCGTGATCCTGGATCATAGTGAGCCCGAGCAGGGCGTTTTTATCGGCGAGGATCAGCTCGCTCATTGACTGAACTATTTCAATTGCTTCTTTTGCCCGGGGAACATTTCCCAGCCTCGATTGCTTCATAATCTCCAGAATCACCCCCCGAGCATCAGAGTAAATCTTCTTAGCCTTTTGCTCAATCTTCTCTTCGGTTATGGTTAACTTCTTAGTGGCGATATGGGATATCCTTCGGGCTCGGAGCTCAGCATCGATTCCTCCTTTCTTCTCCAGGGTATGGGGCTCTTCCAGCAGTAGCTGGAAGAGCTGGATCAGTTCCTGACTGGTTATCCCATTCTTGAAGGTAAATCCCTGAATACCCCTCTCCTCCATTCTCTGGATTAATTCTTCAATAGCGGGATGGGTGCGGTAGAAGGGCTGCCGATCGATAACCAGGGTTTTATCCAGAACCGCTAAGACCAGTTGGCCTTTTTCGGCTAAGAAAGGTCTTAAAATTTTTAAGGACATTTCAATGGGCTGAATGACGGTAGGGTGTCCGGAAGGATAATAAGTAAAACTCTTCAGGGTTCCGGCAAGATACTTAATCGCCTGTTCTAAGTTTTTCTGCATTACTCGAACCTGTCATTTATCAGGCTTATCCCCTGCCAGCAGGTCTCTCTCAGCCCTTTGTGTTTGAAGCGAGTTCCTCTTTCCAAGGCGGCAAAGGCTACTTCTCCGCCGATCGTTCCCAGAGTGAGGGCAGCAGCTATTCGCAGCTCATTTATCTTTTTCTGAGCAAAAAGTACCCTTCTCTTGAGTAACTTGGCCAGAAGAGGGGAAGCCTCAGAAGAGCCAATCTTACCTAAGGAATTGATGGCTTTCTTCTTCAGAGAAAAAGTTTGCCGGGTTATCCCCCATCTCTTAACCAACTTCATCAGTACCGGGACTGCGGATCTTTCCTTGATATTCCCCAGGGTAGAGGCAATATGAATCTGGGTTTCTGGGTCGGCCTGAAAGAGAGCAGTAAAAAGAAGATCCAGGGCTTCTTTGGTTCTGAGCCGGGAGAGAGCTTTAACCCCCTCTTTTTTGACCCCACTGTTTTCATAGTAGAGGATCTCCCCAAGAGGGCCGACCGAGCTCTCAGCACCGATCTCCCCGAGAAGAGATACTATCTTACGTACTACGGAAGGGTTATGATCGGTAAGCATTACTTCAAGCCTGGGCGCTGCCGTTTTCCCGAATTGGTGAAGCAGATCGATCAGGTAGCGCTGATTATCCTGGGTTCTGGGGTCGAGAATCTTCAGAAGCAGAGGATTGATTGCTGCTTCCCCAATGGCAAGGAGGATCTCGCACAACTCATTGCGAGGAAGAGGCTCTCCCGGACCAAGGCAACTCAAGAGGAAATCTAGAGCCTTCCTATCCCCCAGGCTACGCAGGGCGTCTAAACAGTATCTTTTTTGAGCCGGAGAGTAGCCCATTGCCCGATGCAGGCGCAGAAGGGTTCGAAAGGTTTGGCAGTGAACATCAAATGTGTTCTTTTCGGTAAGACCTCCTACCAGCTCCACAATCGCTTTTAATAGCTCCAGGAAGCTTTCATCCTCTTCCTCTTTCTCCAGTTGATCGAGCAGTTCAAACATCCTCTCCTCGTCGGTCAGGAGCTCCTTGGTTAATTCTAAAGGAGCTTCTTCCGGAGCTTCCTCCTCCTTTTCCAATTCAGTAAGTTCAATCTCCGCCGGAGGCGCATCTACTTTTTCGTGGATAACTTCATAGCGGATCTCATTGACTTCGATGTTGTGAACTTTTTCTTTATTAAGAAATTCATTTATCCCACCCATGCGGTGGAGATCTTCCGGGCTGGTGGTTAGAGCCACCAGTAAGGCCCTGAATTCTTCAAGGTTAATTTTGCCGGAAAACCTGATCCGGCTAATTCTTCGCAGAAAAAGTCTGTTGGCCAGGGAGAGGAGAGACTGATTTCGCTCGGCGAGGGGCTTCTGTTTCCATTGAAACCCCTGGCGACTAATGAAAAAGTCTATCTCCTGAGTGAAGGTAGAGACTGTCTCAAACAATTTATAGAGTTTCTTTAGAACCGTTGTCAGGGCCGGATGTTGAGCTGGGTAAAACTCTATTGCCTTCACTGCTTTGTTTAGCTCCTGGAGAAAATCTTCCACCCCTTTAGTTGCTTTCAGGTCTGAAGGCCTTGGATGGAAAGCCTTTTTTTCATTTCCCGGCATTGGCTTTTCTCGAACCTCTATTTTGGTGTAATCCGCCTATGGCGGATTGTAGGGGTGGACCCTAAAGAAATTGTAAATGATTGAATTAGAATTTGAAACACGGATTTCATAAATTATACTAATTAGTTCCACCTTATCCATTGGGATTTGCCAACACTGGGATCCGCCCTTGCCTGTCCTGAGTTTATCGAAGGATTCGGGCCGGCAGAGACCTACCTACGCTGAAGCTATGGCAGGCAGGCGTCGGCCCCTACATTTACGCATTATTTGAGTTTAAATCTACCTTTATCTTAGCATAGCTGGAGCTATTGTCAAACAGAATTGCCCCTGGAGTTTCGTCGAAATTCGTCGAAATTTACTTGATGTTTTCCTGGCAAAGAATTATAATAAAGATGTAATTTTCCCTTAGAGGAGTTAGTTAATGGGTTCTGATAATTCACAATCTCAGGAAAGATTTACCTTAACTATCACCGGATTCCGGGATGAATCCGCACATAATGACACTGCTTTATACCTGTCCTCAGTGATGAAGAATAAGACCCTGGAGGAGATTATTCAATCTTTACAAGCGGTTCCTTATATTATCACCCATCCCCTCTCCCTGGAGAGTGCCCTCCGACTAAAGCGGCTGCTCGAGGAAAGGGGAGCCATCCTGGAAATGACCCCCTTCGTAAGTGAAGTAGCTCCTTCTGAGTCTCCGATCGGGGAATGGGAGAGCCCCAGGTCTTCCGAGCAATCAACTGGAGAGCCTGAGAGCTACAGCACCCCATTCCAGGAAGTCCCTTCTTCAGTAATTCCACAACCTGGGACTACCGAAAAGCCAGGGGGAGTTCACTGGGAGGATCGAAAAAATATCGGATTTTTCTCCTCCCTCTGGCAGACCTGGGTCCAGGTAATGTTTTCTCCCCAGGAGTTCTTTGCCCGAATGCCAATCAGCGGCGGAATCGGAGCCCCGTTGAGTTTCGCCATCATTCTTGGGATGCTCAGTTTAATTTTGGGTCTTCCTTCCAGTATGATTACCCAGGCACCGATGTTAGAGGAGGGTTCGGTTCTTTTTCAGGGTGGCTTAGAGAGTTTTCTAAAGTTCTCTCTTATCCTTTTGCTTTTCTCTCCGATTTGGATCTCGATCTTTTATTTTATCCTGGGGGGAATTTTTCATCTGGGAGTCTTAATCTTAGGGGGCCGGGGGGGCTATGAAGGGACCTTTCGAGTTTTGACTTACTGCGCATCAGCAAATGTATTTCAGGGCATTCCTTTTATCGGTGGCCTAATAAGCGGGATCTACGGCTTGATTTTGACTGTCCTCGGGTTTAAGAATGTTCATAATTTTTCGACGGCAAGGGCTATTTTCGCAATCTTATTCCCGATAATCATTTTTTTCCTGTTTATTGCTTTTACCATCCTCCTGGTCGCTCTTCTCCTCGGGACTGCAGTCTTTGAGGCTCTTAGCCTCGAAGGTCTAAATTTTTAAAATATGCCGGTGTAGCTCAGTGGTAGAGCAGCTGATTCGTAATCAGCAGGTCGAGGGTTCAAGTCCCCCCGCCGGCTCCAGTAAAATCAAGGGGTTAGCCAACATTATTGACTAACCCCTTTTCAATTTTCCCCCTAATCAGATCTCTATCTCGTCGTTTATAACTTACCCGAAACAAATTAAACTATACCATGCTTTTTGAATTCTTTTAGAACTTCATCATATGTTTCTTCAGTTCTTAAGTCACAAAAAAGGAGAATTACTCCTTTATCTGGAGGGTTATCTTTCCATAGCTCTGGTTTTTCTGTTGACAGGGCATAAAGAATTCGTAGTTTTCCTGATCTGAATTTACGTATTTTAAAGAGAGGTTTTTTTAAGAAAGGATAGCTTATAGGAGATGTCTGAATTATTCTTTCCTTACTATCTATCCATTGAATAAGATGAGGATCAAACTCATTTTTTGATTTCAGGTATGTCTCGTGATAACTGATCTGCCACATTAAACTCCTCTTGTTCTTCTTCAATGCTATCAAGTTTTTCTTCTATTGCATCTATGAACGCAAAATACTTTTTTTCATCTTTTATACAAAGTTCGCTTATATAAATGGGCGCCATGGGCTCAGAGTATTTCCAAGCAGGGAACTCATGGGAGAGTTCAGACAGCATTGTTGCTGACATCGTTCCATATTTATTCAAAACATCCTCTATGGTTTCCTTTTCCTCACTATTGAGTTTATCTGGTTTTTTGCTCCTATAAGTATATTGTTCCTTAAGCCTCATTTCTTGATATATAGGTATCTCACTTGTTTTTTTATCCCAGAACCCTTTTTCCTCTCCTTTCGCCAAAATTTCCTCAAAGAAAGCTACTAAAGGCCCCCAAGGAAGCCTTACATAATAAAGTCCAGTAATGGTTTTTCCTGTCTTATTATAATGCTCTATATCAGAAAAAAGAATAAGTTTAGCAAGCTTTACTCTTGACATAGCTCCCCCAGCATTGAGAAACCCAAGAATCAAATTTTTTAATCTCTCCTTTTTTTCGCTCATCTTTCACCCCCTCCTTTTAATATTAGTTTACATTAATTCGCTACTATTTTCAACATTTATAGAAAAACAGGACTTTCCCCGAAAATTGGTCGCTGAATTAAAATTCCTATTTAATTTCAAATAGTTAGATGAAATGGCAAGTGGGGAAGCCTATTTTTTAAAAAATGGGGGAACTTTCGCCTGTTTTTTCCGGAATTTTCTCAAAAATTCTTCATTGTAGGGCGGGCTTCCAGCCCGCCATTATGTCGGGCAAGATGCCCGACCTACTATAACTGGATAGCCGGGGCTTTCGAGCCCCGGTATTTAATCCACCTTGTAGAGGTGGACCTCAGTGTCCGCCCTTATCCCTTCGACAAGCTCAGGACAGGTCGGGCCGATCCTTCGAGACATCCTTCGGGACGCTTCGCTCCTCAGGACCCCTCAGGACGTCGGCCCCTACATTCATTTTGCAAAACTTCATCCGAATCTTCTTATTCCGCCTAAGGCGGAATGGAAAGCCCCGCCTATCCACTCTTTACCTAAAAAACGGGGAAAGTCCAGTTATAGAAAAATCGCTATTTTTACCCCCCCCAAATATAGTAAAAAAGTGCTTTCTATGAGAGATTTTCCTTCCTTAATGAAGAAAAAGCTCCCCCTGATTAGCATATTTCTCCGTCCGTCCATCTAATCAGTGAGTAAATCTATTGGTCTCAGGTATAAGAAAAATGAGAGACAAAAGTGATTTTATTCTTTTTCCATTGGAAGGGGGAATAACAGACCTCAATGGGTTGTGACCAAATAGTGACCGGTAGCATTCAAAATACCCGTCTTCTTACTCTGTTTTAAGGCTCTAATTCGCCTTTATTTATCTTTTCCGCTACTTCGTAAGCATTTATCATCCCATATACCCAGAGTATAAGTGTTATAATTCCAAATATAACCGCAATCAAACCCTTTGCGGCAGCCTCTTCCTCGGTGCCACCTATTACCCCCAAAATACACACTACTAATAATATTATACAAAGAGGATAAATGACCATTAAAATCAAGCCCCAGACTATTTTCCCATTATAAACCTGCCCTAATCCACACCAAAAAAGGGATAACAATATTGCCAGACCAGAGCTCTTTTTCTGGATAGACTCTGCCATTTTTATCTCCTCCCTTAAGAACTATTCTAATTAAGATTCCATCCTTTGTGAACCTGTCCTTCTTGCCCTGAATAAGCAAACTCGGATTACGTGATACCCACATTTACATTCCCTTTCAGCATTATCTATACAATGGCGACCAACAGAACGACCTGTCCTGGGACTATATAGCTCTGCACAATAAAGATCGCTTTGGCAATCACTATCCTCTACACACACCTCACATATACCGGCTTTGGGTTCTTCTTCTCCATAGGCTAATAACGCCGATAGCCCTAATAGCACCCCAATTATTAACTTTTTCATCCCTATTTTAGTAACTTTTATGTGGGCGAGAATTTTAGCTCGGCCTCGGAGCGCCGTAGATAGGTGGGAATAAGGAATTCAATCTCCATCGCCTCCCCTCTTTGAAACCGGGGCAGTGCCAGCCGGGCCACATTTACTGCCCGGGGATAGCGCAGATTTATCGGGGCAAAGAGCGCCATATCGCCCAGTTTCTTCTTGATCAAATCCCGATAAAGGTCCGCTCCATCACCCAGAAAAATCGTGGTCTGCTTAATCTCAGCAAGGATCGCCTCCGGAGGTATTACTGATTCCTCCTTTAATTTAACCAGATTATCTTCTTGCTCAAATCGAAATAGAGCAGTATATACCTCTTTCTTTCGGGCGTCGAGAAGGGGACAGACAAGATGCCGGGAAGAGTAAAGGTTTAAAGCCAGGGCTTCCAGGGTAGAAACCCCCACTACCGGCCTCCCGGAGGCCATCGCCAACCCTTTGACGGAGCTGAGCGCAATCCGCAGGCCGGTAAAGGAGCCCGGACCCAGGGCAACGGCAAACCCATCGATGAGTTCAATTGGGCAATGAGAGCTTTCCAGGAGCTGCTCGATCGTGGGAAGCAGCCTCTGGCCGTGGGTAGTCTGAAGATTCAGGGCAAACTCAGATATAACCCGGTCATCCTCTACCAGGGCAACACTCCCCATCATCGTCGAGGTATCCACACTCAGGATCTTCATAATCGCAGCATCTACATAAATATCCTGCTGATACTATCAAAGAAGCGGGAAATATCCTCCCCCCAGGTTCGTAAGATATCGTTATAGAAGACTACTGCCATCAGGGATATCAGGAGAAAGACGCCTATCTGCTGAGCAATCTCCCTCTTCTTGATGCTGACCGGCCTGCCCAAGACCGATTCGATCCCCAGGAAGAGCACATGTCCCCCATCGAGCACCGGGATCGGCAAGAGGTTTATTATACCCAGTTGCAGGGATAAGAAGGCCATAAGTTTCAGCAGGACCGGGAACCCGGACCTGGCTGCCTGGCCAGCCACCTGGGCAATCATTATCGGGCCCCCGAGGGACTTAATTGAGAGGTCGAGGGTAAATAGCTTCCAGATAATCCAGAGGGTCCACTTAAATAGTCCAATAACACTTTTGAATCCTTCGGCAATGGCCGGAAGGGGCTTAAACTTCTTCAGGGTGGTTTCTTGATATGGAGCGATCCCGATCAGACTCCCCCCGGCCTGCTCATCGAACTTCGGTCTGATCTTAACTGTGAATTGCTCTTTATCTCTCTCTATCAGAAGGTCTAGCTCTTTATCCAGACTTCCCCTGATGATCCGGGACATCTTGATCCAGTGGCTTATCCGCTTGCCATCAATTGCAGCTATTATATCGCCCTCCCGGAGTCCTGCTTTTTCCGCGGGATAGCCCTTAGAGACCGCTCCGATTACTGGCCTCATCGGGGGCGCTATCCCCACACTCCCGGTTCCATTCTCCGAGTCCCGCTCGGGGAGAAGCCTTTTCTGAATAACCTGCTCTCCTCTTTTTATTTCAACCGATAACTCCTGGTCGGGATTTGCTATAATAGTAGTCCGGAGCTCTTCCCAGGTTTCTATCCTTTTACCATTGATTGAGATAACCCTGTCTCCCGGTCGTAGATCCGATCTCTCCGCCGGGGAACTTTCCATTACCCAGCCAATCAAGGGCTCTTTGTCCAGATAGGATGGTAGCTGGATTCCTATCATATAGATTATCGGCATCAGCACAAATGGCAAAATCAGGTTCATCAGTGGCCCGGCACAGAATATCCATAGCCTCTCCCCGATGGATCTGGAGTTTAATTCTCGGGGATCATTAGTAGTTTCTTCTTCAGGATCTTCGCCTTTTAGCTTAACATATCCCCCCAGGGGAAAAGCAGAGATTAGGTATTCGGTCTCCCCCCGGCGGAGACCAACCAGCTTGGGGCCAAAGCCAAGGGAGAATTTCTCCACCTGAACCCCTATCCTCTTGGCCAGCAGGAAATGGCCAAATTCATGGATAAAGATCAAGATACCCAGGACAAAGATAAAGTAAATTAAGGTCATCATTTTTATCTATCCTAATCCGTGCTCAATCAGCTCCTCAGCCTTCTTCCGGGCCCAGCGGTCTACCTCGAGAATCTCTTCGATGCTTCCTACCGCCTGCCCCTGATACATATCCATAGTTTTTTCGATAACCCTGGGGATATCGGTAAATTTGATCTCCTCCTCCAGGAATGCCTTCACCGCCATCTCATTGGCCGCGTTAAGAACCGCCGGCATTGCCTTCCCAGTTTCGAGGGCCCGGTAAGCAAGGCTAAGCGAAGGAAATCTTTGTTCGTCCGTGGGTAGAAAAGTGAGCTTTTCAAGCTCACAGAAGTCCACCGGGGGCAAGACTGCCTCTAATCTTTCCGGGTAAGCGAGGGCGTAGGCAATTGGCCCCTGCATGTCCGGAACGCTTAGCTGGGCGACCACCGAGCCATCAATATACTCCACCATTGAATGGATAATGGATTGGGGATGGATAAGGACTTCAATTTTATCCGGGAGAAGGTCAAAGAGCCACCTTGCCTCAATGACCTCTAACCCTTTGTTCATCAAGGTGGCCGAGTCAATACTGATCTTTTCTCCCATTTGCCAATTGGGATGCTCAAGGGCCTCCTTAGGAGTTACCTTATCCAGTTGCTCCGGTGGCCAATCGAGGAAAGGCCCCCCGGAGGCGGTCAGGATGACCCGGCGAATATCCTCACAGCGGTGGCCCCGAAGTGCTTGAAAGATAGCGCTATGCTCACTATCGATCGGGATGATCTGAACCCCCTTCTGCCTCGCGGCTGCCAGAACAAGGGGACCGGCGGCAACCAGGGCCTCCTTGTTGGCGAGCGCAATCCTTTTACCGGCCTCGATGGCGGCAACCGTAGGGATAAGCCCGGCCGTTCCCACGATCGCCGACACTACCAGTTCGGTCTCGGGCAGGGTGGCAACTGCCCTCACCCCCTCTATCCCGTAACCTATTTCTAATTCGGAAGGGGGGAGAGCTTCTCGGAGCCTCCTGGCCGTATCCTCGTCAACAACCGAAACCTTCCTTGGCTTAAACCTCAGGATTTGTTCCTTTAATAACTGGATATTGCTCCCCGCGGCCAGCGCCGAGATCTGAAACCTTCCCTCAAACCTCTCAACCAACCTTAGGGTATTAACGCCGATAGAACCGGTAGAGCCTAAGATGGCTATCTTTTTCACCCAGCCACCTACCTATAAGATGATTCCTAACCCGTGAGTTGCCTCCTGGTGAGCCCAAATCTCCTTTCCCTCTTTTGATAATCTAATAGGGCCTTGATAAAATCCTTCCTTCGGAAATCGGGCCAAAAGGTATCAGTAACATAGATCTCAGTATAGGCTATTTGCCAGAGCATGAAGTTGCTGATCCGGGACTCCCCGCTGGTTCGAATAAGGAGGTCAGGCTCAGGAAGCTCATTGGTAAAAAGGTAGCGGGAGAAGACCTCGCTGGTGATTCCCTGAGTCCGTAACTTCCCCTTGCTATGGTCCTGACAGATTTTCTTCACTGCTCGCAAGATCTCTGCCCTCCCGCTATAGCTTATAGCTAAATTAAGGACCATCCCATTTTTGCTCCTGGTCTTGCGTATGGTTTCTCTCAAGGTCCTCCGGACATCTGGCGGTAGGTCTTCGAGATTGCCAATGGCCACCAATCGGATATTATTATCCAACATCTCTTTCAGCTCCCCCTCAAGATACTCCTTCAACAGCCGCATCAGAGCCCTCACTTCTTTCGGGGGACGACTCCAGTTCTCCTGAGAAAAGGCATACAGGGTTAGAACCTTTATCCCTAATCTGCGAGCAGCTTTCACGGTATCCCTGATTGCCTTGACTCCCTGCCTATGCCCCTCAATTCGGCCTAAGGACCTTTTCTCTGCCCAGCGTCCATTGCCGTCCATTATTATGGCAACATGTCGGGGAAGCCTTTCTTTAATTAAACGTTCCATAATGCACTTTCTTGCCTACCTTGTTTATAAATTATGCTAAAACCCAAAGAATGTCAAGCCACTATAATTCCTTGACACCCGACTAAAAAGGTTTTATATTAGATCTTAATCAAAATTCGGGTTTTATCCGAAGACCCATACGGATAGGGGGATAATACCTGCTAAGATTTTTCTCAGGAGCAATTATGTTCAATATTGGAATGCCAGAGCTGCTGCTTATCCTGGCCATCGCTCTAATTATTCTTGGCCCCAAGAAACTTCCTGATATTGCCAAGGCCCTGGGGAGAAGCCTAAGTGAATTTAGAAGGGCATCCGATGAGATAAAGGAGACCATCGAGGCCGATCTAAGCTCTGAAGAAGGTGATTCCGATAAACCGGGGAAGACTAAGGAAGAGGGTGATAAAGAAAGGGACTAAATGGCCAATGAAAAGCTTCCTTTTACCGATCACCTGGAAGAGCTTCGCCGCCGCCTTATCATTTGCTTTATTGCAGTAGCAGTTGGTTTCCTGGCTGCTTACGGATTCGCTGAGGAGATCTTCCAGATATTAATGAAACCCCTTATCCAGGTGCTCCCCTTTGAGAATTCTTCCCAGAAACCGTCGTTAATCTTTACCGGCATCGCTGAAGGTTTCTTAACCTATCTGAAGGTAGCTTTTCTTGCCGGGCTCTTTCTCGCAGTCCCGGTAATCTTTTACGAGCTCTGGAAGTTCGTAGCTCCTGGACTTTACCGGCATGAAAAAAGATATGTCCTGCCTTTTGTCATTCTTTCCACCATATTTTTTGTGGGTGGGTCGCTCTTTGGCTACTTTGTAGTATTTCCGATTGGTTTCCAGTTCTTTATTAGAACCTTCACGACCGAGTTCATCAGACCTCTGCCTTCAATCAAGGAGTATCTTTCCTTTTCAACCAAGCTCCTGATGGCATTTGGGATAGTCTTTGAGCTCCCGCTCCTGATATTTTTTCTTTCCCGGATCGGGGTAGTTGATGCGGCGACCTTAAGCCGACAACGAAAATATGCTATCTTGATTATCTTTATCGTTGCTGCCACCATAACCCCTCCCGATATAATAAGCCAGTTGATGATGGCCGGTCCCCTGATAGTCCTGTATGAAATTGGGATTATCGTGGCCAGGCTTTTTGGCAAGAAGGCTATCCCAGCGACGGTGGATGGGCAAAAAGAGGAATGACCTATGAATAATGGAAAAGCAGCTTTCTTCGATATGGACAAGACGATCCTGAGCGAGAATTCCGGCAACCTTTACATCAAATATCTGCGCCAGACTGGCAGGGTCAGTCGCTGGATGGCCCTTCGGGGCATTATCTGGTATTTCCAGTACCGGTTGAAACTCTTCAATATAGAAAAGATCGCCAAAAAGACTTTTGCCTCGGTTGAGGGAGACCGAGAGCCAGATATGATCGAGCTCTGCAATCGCTGGTTCGATGAGATGGTAAAGAACTACATCTACCCCGAGGTCAAACCCTTAATGGAGATCCATTCCCGGGCCGGAGACCTGGTGGCTATTCTCTCCGGCGGAACTCAGTATGCAGTGCGGCCCTTAAGCAATTATTTAGGCCTGAGCAAATATATTTGTACCCATCTGGAGGTCAAAGATGGGATCTTAACCGGGAAAGTAATAGAGCCTCTCTGCTACGGCGAGGGAAAGGTTTACTGGGCCAAGCGTTTCTGTCAGGAGAATGGTCTTGATCTATCAAAAAGCTATTTTTATACCGATAGCATCACTGATCTGCCTCTGCTGGAGCTGGTCGGGCATCCCCAGATAGTCAATCCCGACCCCCTTCTTGAAAAAGAAGCCCAGGATCGGGGCTGGGGAATTCAGTACTTTAGCCAAACGCAGGAATAAATGAAACTGGAGTTCCCTGTACTGGATAGCCGGGGCTTTCGAGCCCCGGCATTTAGACTTTATCCGACACCTTAACGGGGCTGGACTTCGACACGGCTCAGCCGAGCAAAAGCCCCGCCTATCCATTGTTGAGTTTGCTAAGGTCAATATCAATAATCTTGTCCTGAGCTTGTCGAAGGATTAGATTGGCTAGCTTTCTCTCAGAAAATCAGACCCAGTTAACTTTACACTACCGGATTTTTTTGATTCTATACTGCTCGGGCGAGAGTTAAGATATCTACCCTCTTGGCACCACCTTTCCTAAGAACCCGGGAGCATTCATTTACGGTGGCACCAGTAGTGTAAACATCATCTATTAAAAGAATCCTCTTACCCTTCACCTTCTGTTTTTCCCTCAGCCCAAAAGCTCCCCGGACATTTTTCCTCCGCTCCTTCTCCTTCAGATTAATCTGGGGCTGGGTGTCCCGGATTCGTTGGAGATTGAGGTAATCAAGGGGCAGGGGAAATCTTTTTTCAATCTCCCGAGCCAGAACCAGGGCCTGATTAAAGCCCCTCTCCCGGAGCCGCGATTTATGCAGGGGGATAGGAATAAGGAGGTCATAAGCGGAAAGATCCAGAAATCTCTGGCAGTTGGTAGCCAGGATATTGCCCAGGGCCTTAGCCAGAGGTGAATTCATTCGGTATTTAAACCTGGGGATGGCCTTCCGGAGTGCTCCCTGATAGATCCCCACTGCCCGGGCGGTGGTGAAATAGCGTTTCTCGGTAAGACAGTTGCCGCAGAGATGATCCTCTCCCTCATCGGTAGCAAAAGGCAGACCGCAAAGGGTGCAAAGGGGGCCTCCGATGAATTTAATCTCCTCCTGGCACTGAGGGCAGAGCCTTGAGGGGTGGGAGCTTTCCATTAGACGGCGGCAGATGGGACAGCGCGGGGGAAAAATTAGGTCAATAATGGTAGAAAGCAATTTAGTCAGATCTGGTTTTCCGCTGATTTACTTAAGCAGGGCAATACGCTCCTCAGGCTTAAGGATCTTGTCGTTCAAATTCATATAGGAGGAGCTTATCAGCAGCCTCTTTAGATCCCCGCTAAGGGCATACTGCTTAGCCTGCTCCGGGGTTGTAGAAAAAACCATTACCTCGGGCCTTTGCTGATCGTAAGGAGGCTGAATCTGGATGGTCCAGAACCTGGCACTGGCTTCAAACTCCGGGTATTTCGTAACCTCAGCAAAGCTCTCAGCGATCAGCTTGATGTTGGCTTTGACATCCCACTCATCGATAAAAACGAGGATATTTAGGGAATCAAAATAGATGTAAACCTTATCCTCCACCTTTCCCCTTAGTTTAGTCTTAACTGCCTGGGGAAGATCCAAAATAACTGGTTTTATGTCCCTGATTTCGATATTGCTTTCCCCTCTGGCAACTTTCTCCTGAGTTGACGGTTCAGGAGCTTGCTCTTGCCTTGAGCAGGAAAACAACAGTGCTCCGAGCACGAAGCCAATCAACAAATTTGCCGATATTTTCATAGCAAAATCTTCCTTTTCTTTAGGTAAATAAAGAACTCTTTGTTCCCTTTCTGCCCCAGTATGGGCGATTCAATTACCCCGGCGGTGATTAAACCAAGTTTTTCGGCAAATCCAGAGATTCGTCCAATTACCTCCTGCTGTTTGCTTGTCTCCCTAACTATTCCCCCTTTTCCTACCTGTCCTTTTCCCACTTCGAACTGGGGCTTGATCAGGGCAATGATCTCTCCGCCTTCCCTGACTAATTCGCCAACTTTCGGCAGGACCTTCTCCAGAGAAATAAAGGATGTATCAATAACCGCCAACTCAATTGGATCGGTGATCTTCTTGGGAGAAAGATAGCGGATATTGGTTCTCTCCAGACATATTACCCGGGGATCCTTCCTGAGCTTCCAGGCAAGCTGCCCATAACCTACATCAACCGCATAGACCTTGGCTGCTCCTCGCTTAAGCAGGCAATCGGTAAATCCTCCGGTAGAGACACCCACATCAATTATGGCCATTCCCCTAACTTCTACCCGAAACTCTTTTAAGGCGCTCTCTAACTTTGCTCCCCCCCGGCTTACATAAGGGATATCTTCTCCCTTAATCCGACTACTTGAATTAAGATCAACTTTTGCCCCCGCCTTCTCTACCCTCTTCTCCCCCACCAAAACCCTGCCGGCCATAATCAGGGCCTGCGCCCTCTGCCGACTTCCTGCCAATCCCCTTTCCACCAGGACTCGATCCAGATGCTCCTTTAACTTTACTTCCATCTATTTTCTTTTTCTCCCTCTTTCTCCCAGCATCTCCCGGACCGCCCTCTCAATCCCCTCAGCATCGATTCCATACTCTTTTCTTAACCGATCCACAGGTCCATGCTCCACAAATCGATCGTCAATACCCAGCCGCTTGACCCTCACCCCGGGAATATCCTTTTCCGCTAACAGTTCGAGCACAGCACTGCCAAACCCTCCCTGAAGGATATTCTCCTCAACCGTAATAATGGTCTTTACCTTTTTAGCCAGGGAGCAGAGCAGCTCAGTATCCAGCGGCTTAACAAAACGGCTGTTGACCACGGTTACCTCTATCCCTGACCGACTCAGCCTCCTGGCTGCCTCCCAGGCCGGGTAAACAGTGGAACCAATCCCCACAATGGCCAGATCCCCTCCCTCCTGAAGAACCTCGGCCTTCCCCAGGGGGAGAGATTTTATCTCAGTATCCAATGAAACACCATGTCCCTTCCCCCGGGGATAGCGCAGCGAAGCCGGACGATCACATTCCAGAGCGGTCTTCAGCATATGTTGAAGCTCATTCTCATCCTTAGGGGCCATCACTATCATATTAGGGATATGCCGCAAGTAAGAGAGATCGAAAAGACCATGGTGGGTGGGCCCATCCTCTCCCACAATTCCTCCCCGATCAAGGGCGAATACCACCGGCAGGTTTTGCAGGCAGACATCGTGGAGGATCTGATCGTAGGCCCGCTGCAAAAAGGTGGAGTAGATTGCGGAAACCGGCCTGAATCCCTCGGCAGCCATTCCGGCAGCAAAGGCGATCCCGTGCTGCTCAGCGATCCCGACATCATAGAACCGGTCAGGAAATTCTTTCCCGAACCGATCAAGACCCGTCCCCTCAGGCATGGCCGCGGTAATCCCCACGATCCTTTTATCTTTCTTAGCCAGGGAGACCATCGTCCGGCCAAATACCTCAGTATAAGATGGGGGCTGGCTTCCCTTGGATATTGGCTCTCCGGTATCAATCTTGAAAGGACCCACTCCGTGAAAATTGGCCGGGTTTTTCTCTGCCGGCAGATAACCCTTTCCCTTGGTGGTAAGGATATGGAGCAGGATTGGCCTCTCCCACTTCTTTAAGTTCTCAAAGGCCTCTAACAGGACATCTATCCGGTGGCCCTGAATCGGGCCCACATAATAGAAGCCCAGGCCCTCGAACAGTATCCCCGGGGTTATGAAGCTCTTAAAAGAATCTTCGGCTCTCTTTAGAACATTATAGACATCCTCCCCAATACTGGGGATCGATCTGAGGAAGCTTTTGAGTTCCCTTCTGAGCCCGGTAATGAATCTCCCGGTGAGCTTGCGACTAAGGAAAGAGGAAAGGGCACCCACACTGGAGGAGATGCTCATGGTATTGTCATTCAGTACTACAATGAGATCACGTTTCCGATCTCCGACCTGATTGAGCCCCTCAAAGGATATGCCTGCAGTCAGCGAGCCATCTCCAATGATCGCTATTACTTTATTATCTTTCCCTTTGAACCTGAGAGCCTCAGCAATACCCAGAGCGGACGAAATAGAGGTGCTGCTGTGACCGGCACCATAAGTATCGTAGGGACTTTCCTCTCTTTTAAGAAAGCCGGAGATCCCCCTGAACTGCCGGAGCGTCTCAAATTCTTTTCTCCTTCCGGTAAGCAGCTTATGGGCATAGCTCTGGTGTCCCACATCCCAGATCAGCTTATCCTCCGGGGTATTAAAAACATAATGCAGAGCGATGGTCAGCTCCACCACTCCCAGGCTGGATGCTAAGTGCCCCCCGGTCCGGGATACAGTATTTATTATCTCTTCCCGGATCTCCTCGGCTAATCTGGGCAGCTCTTCCCTGCTTAGCCTTTTCAGATCCTGGGAACTGTTAATCTGATCTAATAGATTTCCCATATTAGCTCTAATTGTAAGGCGGGCTTCCAGCCCGCCATTATGTCGGGCAAGATGCCCGACCTACAAGGGAAGGAGGGATCTTATTGCTTTCGAGTTCCGATATATCGGGCTATCTCTCGAAGCGGATCGGCCTTTTCATCAAATCCTTGCAAAGAAGAGACTGCCTGCTGAGTAAGCTCAGCTACCCTTCTTTTCGACCTATCCAAACCTAGGATACCCGGGTAGGTAGCCTTTTTCTCTTTATCCTGCTGGGTATCAGAATCCTGAATATCATCGGTGATCTGGAATGCCAGCCCCACGGCTTTTCCATATCCACTTAGAGCGGACAGTTGCCCGGAAGTTCCGCCGCCGAGTCTGCCCCCCGAGGTTACGGAAACTCGAATAAGATCAGCGGTTTTATGAAGATGAAGGTATTCAAGTTTAGAAGGTTTTAGCTTTAACCCGGTGGATTCAATGTCAACTACCTGCCCTCCCACCATTCCCAAAGAACCGCAGGCAGCAGCAATATCTCCGATAATCTTTAAAAGGGTCTCCGCCTTTATCTTCACCCGGGGACCTTCCGTAGCTATCAGGCGGAAGGCCTCGGTCAGAAGGGCATCGCCGACCAGGACAGCAATGGCCTCACCAAAGGCTTTATGAGTAGCCGGCTTCCCCCGGCGGAGGTCATCATCATCCATCGCCGGCAGGTCGTCATGAATCAGGGAGTAGGTATGAATTAGCTCAATTGCACAGGCAACCCGCAAGGCAACCTCGGGTCTTCCTCCCACTGCCTCGGCCGACGCCAGGGTCAGGATCGGGCGGATTCGTTTCCCCCCAGTAAAGATGCTATATCTAATCGCCTGGTGAAGGGTGGTAGGCCTCCGGGAAGCAGGAGGAAGATACTTATCCAGGGCTTCCTCAATGATCCTTTTCTTCTTCGTTAAGTATCTGGTTAAATCCATTTAGCACCTTAATTTATCCTAAAAACCCGTTTTTGTCAAAATTCAAAAGGCAAGGCCTGGCTATTGTATTCAGATGGGTGCTAAATTGATTG
This sequence comes from Deltaproteobacteria bacterium, assembly GCA_030616835.1. Classification (GTDB taxonomy): domain Bacteria; phylum Desulfobacterota. The sequence goes on from JAUWWP010000002.1 coordinate 21,321, forward strand.
GGTGATGAAGGAAATGATTAGCAAAGGATTGATGGAACTAAGGGTTAGCTTCCCTCCCAGTACATGATGCGCTGGCAATTGGGACAGTGGATTATCTCCTTGTTCTTGCGAACCTCGTTAAAGACCTGGGGGGGAAGATCCATATGGCAGCCCTGACAGGCACTATCCCTGGCGGGAACCAGAGCAAAGCCGGCCCTCTGCCTTCTTATCAAATCATACCTCTTTAGCAGGTCAGTATCGATATCCCGGGCTAGCTTTCCCCGAATTTGGGTCCGCTCTCCTAATTCCTTTTCTTCCTGAGCAAATCTATCTTTCAATTTACTATTCGTAATATTGAACTCCTCTTCCAAATTCCGATACTCAGGCTCCCTCTGCTCCAGCTCTTTTTCAATTGCATCGATCTCCTCCAGCTCCTTCAAGATCTCCTCTTCCATTAGAGAGTTATCTCTTTTGGCAGCGGCAATTTCCCGCAGGAGAGCCTGATAATCCCGGTTGTTTTTGATCTCCTTCAGCCTGGCTTCCCACTGCTTAAGCCGCTCCTCCTCCAATCTTAGATTGCTTTCTTTCTTTCTTCGGTCCATCTCCAGCTCTACCAAGGTCTTTCTTCTCTGTTCACATGCTGCCTTCTTCTGGGAGAGGTTTTCCTCCAGCTCAGCGATCCTCCTGGGATATTCCTCTATCTTCTGGTTGATTTCTTTGATCCCTAGATCAACTTCCTGCAATTTTTTTAATAACTCTAACTGTTCCTGCAAAGCTCTTTTCCTTGGTGGGCCCACCTGGCCTCGAACCAGGAACCTACCGGTTATGAGCCGGTGGCTCTTCCAATTGAGCTATGGGCCCGGTACCGGCTTAACTCTCAACAAAGCTCTTCAATCCTTTGCCTCGGCTGGGATGGCGCAGCTTACGCAGTGCCTTGGCCTCGATCTGGCGGATTCTCTCCCGGGTTACTTCGAAGTCCTGACCAACCTCTTCCAGGGTGTGATCCGATCTCTCACCAATCCCAAATCGCATCCTTAAGACTCTCTCCTCTCGGGGGCTCAAGGTTGCCAAAACCTTCCGAGTCTGCTCTACCAGGGATAGATTAATCGCTGCCTCCGCCGGAGAGGCAATTGCCTTATCCTCAATAAAATCTCCCAAATGGCTGTCTTCTTCCTCTCCGATTGGCGTCTCCAGGGAAACCGGCTCCTTGGCAATCTTCAGAACCTTTCTTACCTTCTCTAAGGGCAAGTCCATCCTTTCGGCGATTTCCTCCGGGGTAGGCTCCCTCCCGATCTCCTGGACAAGTAAACGGGAGGTGCGAATTAGTTTATTAATAGTCTCAATCATATGTACCGGAATACGAATAGTTCGGGCCTGATCAGCGAGCGCCCGCGTAATGGCTTGTCTGATCCACCAGGTAGCATAGGTTCTGAACTTGTAGCCTCGCTGGTATTCGAATTTGTCCACTGCTTTCATTAAACCGATGTTCCCCTCCTGGATGAGATCCAGGAACTGAAGGCCTCTATTGGTATACTTTTTAGTAATGCTTACCACCAATCTGAGGTTTGCTTCTACCAGCTCACTCTTGGCTGTCTGAGCAATATACTCACCCATCTCCACTGCTCGCAGGGCTCGCTTCAGTTGGGAGGCGGTAACCCCGTTTTCCTTCTCAATTCGAGCTATCTTCCCTTGAGTATTTTTGATCTTCTTCTCCAATTCCTTCAGCTTTGCAGCGCTTAATTTCACCTTTGTCTTCCGACTACTCTTGCTCACTATTCGTAAGAACCTCTTTAGTTTTGCTTCCCTAGATTTTTCGCCACCGGAAGCCCGAACCTCCTTTACGTAGCCAGTAATCTCATTTTCTAAACCCTCCGATTTAGCAACTAACCCTTTGAGTTTTAAGATGATCTTCTCAATTACTTTTTCATCTAGATTTATTTCCTGCAGTGAATTAATAATTTCATCATCGATTTCCTTTATTCTTTCTCTTAATTTCTTTTTTCGGGAATCGATAAGTTCATCCTGGGCTAAGCGTTTGAGCTTCCTTCGCTTCTCCCCGGCCAATTCCTTTGCCTTTTGAATCAAACCCAGAATCTTCTGAAGGTGCAATTCTTCCTCAGTATCGTTATCCTCCTCCTCCCAATCCCTGGCAATCTCTTTAAGCGATAACCTGCCCTTCTCTAATCTTTCCCCAAGCATTATAATCTCTTTCAAGGTAACCGGTGAGCTCAAGATTGCTTTGGTTACCTCCTTTTTCCCCCTTTCGATCCGCTTGGCAATCTCCACCTCACCCTCTCTGGTCAGCAAGGATACCGATCCCATTTCTCTTAAATACATGCGCACCGGATCGTTGGTTTTTCCCAGAGCATCAGCATCTAACTCATCTTCTTCCTCCTTCTCTTCAATCTCCGCGGATTTCTGCTTCTGGATTTTGAGCCTCTGGGTATCATCAACTACCTCAATATCCATCTCCCCGAACATCATCATCACGTCATCGATCTGGTCTGAGGAGACGATATCGGAAGGCAGGATGTCATTGACCTCATCATAGGTCAAAAACCCCTTCTTTTTGCCTAAAGAGATTAACTTTTCAACCTCCTTGATCCTTCTCCATCTGGCCATCTACTTTAGCCTCCTCTTTTAACCGGAAACATTCTCTCTCCTCAATTTTTTCTGTAAAGAGATTACCTCCTGCCACTTTAGAGAAAGGTTATTTCTCCGGGGATTATCCTTTTTCTCTTCCGCTTCCTTTATTTCCGCCAACAGCCTCCTTTTCTTGAGCTCTAAGTCGTTCAGTTTGGTTTTGAGAATACAATCCTGGAAAATCTTCTGGAAATTTTTGCGGCTGAAGTTAGGTTCGCGCAAAGAAAGTTGGGAGAGTGTTCTCTGTGATTGTTCATCCTCAAGTAGATCGATTATTTGGGAGGCCTCCATCTTGCCCACTTTCTCCTGCTCCTCCAGAAGTTTTATCCCAATCTTGCGGAAAACCGGGTCGCTAAACAACTCAACTATCTTCTCTTCCCTAATCCGGGCAGCAAGGGAAGGAAACTCCAACATCAATTGCAGGAGGGTTTCCTCGGCTCCCCGGGGAGCACTATCGGCAACTCTCTCAGTTCCAACCTGCTCAACGCTCCTTTTCCGGGGTTGCTTGAGGCTGCCCCTGATTGATTCCTCTTTGATTCCGAACATTTCAGCAACCTTTTTGATATAGAGATCCCGCTCGATTAAGTTTTTTATTCTAGCAACCATTGGAGCAAGCCCCTCTACCACTGCTGCTGCCTTTCCTGAGATAGAAGAGTCAAAACCTTTGGCCGTTTCTTCGATGAAAAAGTCGATCAGGAAAGGAGCTTCCTTCATCTTCTCCCTAAATCTCTCGGCTCCAAACTCCCTTAGATAATTATCAGGATCATAACCTGGAGCGAGAACAACCACTTTAGCTGATAACTCCTTTTCCAAGAAGAACTCCAGGCTTCTCTGAGCCGCTTTCTTTCCCCCCTCATCGGCATCGAAGAGCAGAATAATGTGCTTAGTATATCTTTTTAAGATATCGAGATGCTCCCGGGTCAAGGCAGTTCCTAAGGTAGCAACCGAGTTGAGGAAATTGTGTTGATGAAGGGTTAACAGATCAAAGTAACCCTCAACCAGAAGTACCCCATCCTCCCGCTGGATAGACTCCCTTGCCTGGTAAAGGCCATAGAGGCTTTTACTTTTTTGGTAGATCGAAGATTCAGGAGAATTTAGATATTTGGGCTGCCCTTGCCCCAGGATTCTTCCTCCAAAGCCGAGGATCCTACCCTGGAGGTCGAAGATGGGAAAGATTATTCTCCCCCGGAAATGATCATAGTAATCTCCCTTTTTCTTAAGGCTGGGGGTAATTAGCCCCACCCTTTCTGCCCGGGAAAGAGGAACTTTCTTCTCGGTGAGCCAGCTCAGCAGTTTATTCCAGGCCTCGGGGGCATAGCCCAGACGGTACTGGACGATTAACTCTTTACTTAATCCTCGACTTTGCAGATATTTTAGAGCCCTCTCTCCCTCCCGGGAGTTCAGCAAAAGGCGCTGAAAGTGCTCGGAAGCGAGTTGGTTTACTTGGAAAAGTCTTTCTCTTTCCTGTTGGTTCTGCCTTTCTGCCTTGGTTCTTTCCTCTCGGGGAAGTTCCACCCCAGCCTTTTTAGCCAGCTGCCGGGCGGCCTCGGGAAAAGACAAATTAGCAGCTCTCATTAAGAACGTGAAGACATTGCCTCCTGCTCCACAGCCAAAGCAGTGAAAGATCCCTTTTTCTTCATTGATTGTAAAGGAAGGGGTTTTCTCCGAGTGAAAGAGACAAAGACCCTGATAGTTTCTCCCAATCTTCCTTAAAGTTACATATTCGGAAGCAATTTGGAGAAAGTTGCTCCGCTCTTTGATTTCCTCTATTTTCTCTTCAGAAATGAAGCTAGCCAAAATTGCTCTTTCTCCAGGCAAAAATTTAGGGGGAATTTTACCCCTCTAAACTTGATAATTTTTCCCTGACCATCTTATTTACTTTGGCTCCATCTGCCCTCCCAGCAATCTTGGGCATCAGTGTCTGCATTACCTTACCCATGTCTTTAAAGGTAGTAGCCTTTGTTTCTTCCAGAACCTCATCAATTAGCTTCTTGATCTGTTCTTCGGAAAGCTGCTCCGGTAAGAAGGATCGGAGAATCTTTAGCTCCGCTTCTTCCTTTTTTACTAGATCCTCTCTGCCACCTCTACGAAACTGTTGAATCGATTCCTCTCTCTGCCTAATCATGCTGGAGATAACTTTGAGGATCTCTTCATCCTCTAAGGGTCTCCTTTTCTCGATCTCTTTATTCTTAATGGCTGATCTTATCAGCCGAATAGTTGAGAGCTTTATCCGATCCCTGACCTTGGCGGCTTTGTTCATCTCTGCTAATAACCGATCCGGTAAAGACATCCTAATGATATCCTTGTTCTTTTCTTATCCTTCTCAAAGCACGCTTTCTTGCCGCTATTGCCTTTTTTTTTCTCTCCACACTGGGCTTTTCGTAGTATTCTTTTCTCCTGATTTCTGAAAAAATTCCTGTTCTCTCACACTGCTTCTTAAACCTCCTTAAGGCACTTTCAAAGGATTCATTATCTCTGACCTTAACACCTGGCATTCATTTCATCCTCCTTCCAATTAAAAATTACTAAATTTTAAGTAATATATTAATATAAAAGTAATTTATCCATTTGTCAATACTTTTTGAGGCGTTTCCTGAGTTTTTCTTCCCCCATTCATCCTTCGTAGTACTACGGAGAATGGAATGATGTAACTATCTGAAATAATTAAAGAAATAAAATTTGAGAAGTAAAAAAGGCGCTCTTTTCTGCTACTTAGCAGAATAGCGAAGGCCATTAAAATAATGGATAGGCGGACTAAACCCCGTTAGAAGCTCACCCCGTAAGAGAACGAAGGTCTTACGGGGCCCACACGAGGCTTTAGTCTGCCAGAGTCCGCCTCAGGCGGATAAAGAATCTGAAAACTGTTCACCCCGGAGAGACCAAAGGCCTTAAGGGGTTCATCCCTATGGCAAGCCATAGAACCTTCTAACGGCGTAAATACCGGGGCTGGAAAGCCCAACTGAGATTCTACTCGATCAGTTCCGATTTCGAGATATATTTGAATTCTAAGAATTATTATTGTATAATTCAAAATTAACTGTGAAATTATAGGAAAAGAGATGGCCAAGCCTAAAATCATAGTAGTTGATAACGACCGAAATAGTCTTAAGATATTGGAAACAAGCCTGAACAAAGCTGGCTTTATTGTGACTACTTCTACCGACGGCGTGGATGCCCTGGAAAAGGTAAAGACCTTCTTCCCCGATTTAATCATCTCTGATGTTACCCTTCCCAAGATAGATGGTTATGAGTTCTGTAAGAGATTAAAGGAAGACCCTAAAACCGCTTCTATCCCTTTTATCTTTCTAACCCGCCAAAAGTCAGTAGATGACAAAATTAGGGGGTTGGAATTGGGAGTAGACGATTACCTGACAAAGCCCATCTATATCAAGGAGGTTATCACTCGGGTCAAGATCCTGCTGGAAAAAAAAGAAAAAGAAAGATTGGAATTACCCAGTACCGGGATCAAGTTCACCGGAAATCTTGCTGATATGGCAGCAGTGGATCTGATCCAGACCCTGGAGCTGGGAAATAAAAGCGGAGAAGTTCATTTTGTTAATGGTAAAAATAGGGGGAGCATCTACCTTCAAAAAGGGAAAATAATCGATGCTGAGCAAGCAAATTCAAGGGGGGGAAGTGCAGTTTATCGCTTGCTGAACTGGACCGAGGGAACTTTTAAAATCGATTTCAAAGAGGTCGAGCGCGAGGATAAGATCGGCTCAAGTAATCAATCTCTGATCATGGAAGGGATGAGAAGGATCGATGAGATAGGAAAAATACAGGAAGAGCTTCCACCCCTGGACTCAATATTGATCATTGATTCTCAGATGATTCTTAAAGACCACCCCCAGCAGTTTCCGGCCAAGGTTGAGGATATCCTCGCAGAATTTGATGGGAAAACCAATATCCAGGAAGTATTGGATAAGACCAGCTACGATGACCTGGAGGTCCTGAAGACTGTCTCCAAGCTCTATTTCCAGGGATACCTCATGGAGCATTTTGCTCCCTCCCCGGAAGAAGAAGCTGCCCCTTCCCGGGAAGAAGAGGTTCCCCCTTCCCGGGAAGAAGAGATTCCCCCTTCCCGGGAAGAAGAGATTCCTATTTCCCTGGAAGAAGAGGCTGCCCCTTCTCCAGCACCTACCGAGGATACCGAATTCCCAAAACAAGAACTGATTGAAGAACAGGAGCCTACTGTTCCCTCAGCACCCGATCCTGAATCATTTATCACGCCACCACGGGAAGAGGAGAAGGATGAAGAAGAAACTGCCCCTTCACCCCCTGCCGAAGCCATTCAAAAAAAGCCTGAGCAGCAACCTCCAGCTATTGCCGCAGAACCAGAGATAATAGCCAAGAGCAAGGATGATTTTTGGGTAGGAGATAAGTTTATCTCCTTTGTAGAAAAACCCTCCCCTTTAAGCTCTCCTCCTAAGCAAGAAAAAAGCTCTAAAAGCCTTTTCCCAAGAGTCGAACGACCTCCAACCTCTGAGCCTTCAGTAATATCTATGTCCTCGACGGAACCAAATGCTTTTTTCACCAGAAAAAGGGTGCTCTTAGCGATCTCTACCTTTTTCTTAATCTTATTAGCCATTCCCTCTCTCTTTTTTCTCGCCAAACGGCTACCTTCAGGCCTTTATTATTTAAAAGATGTTTTCAAAGATGTAATCCCCTTTTCAGCCCCGGTTAAAATAGACCCAGCAGCAGAAAGCCATTATCAAAAGGCGGAGAAATACTTCCTCCTGCATACCCCTTCAGGATACCAGAGTGCCGAGGAGGAGCTAACCCGAGCTCTGGTGATCTCCCCGGATTACCCCCTGGTCCAGGCTGTTCTATCTCAGATCTACTCCCGCTGGGGAGCCTTAATCCAGGATCAGGAGATGCTTCAAAAGGCATTGGATCTGGCGAAGAAAAGCCAAAAAAAGAGAAAAAACTTACCTGCCCTAAAGATTGCCCTGGCTGAGGCTAAGGCAAATCTGGGAGAAAATGAGGAGGCAAAGAAGATCATTACCAAACTCCTTAGAGAAAAGCCAGAGGTTGGTGAGGCCTATTATATCCTGGGCAGTATCTACCAAAGGAATCCGCAAACTGCGGACCTGGGGATAGAGAATCTAAGAAAATCAGTAATATTAAAGCCTGAATTAACCATCGCCCATCTTGCTCTGGGAGTGAACCTTTTAAAAAGGGATAAACTCAGCGACTGCCTCCTCCACTTGAAAAGGGCCGTCGAACTTAGCCCTGAAAATTCCTTAGTCCACTTCTTACTTGGCCTGACCTTTAGCAGATCAAGGGAATTCAGTAAAGCAAAAGATGCTTATCAGGAGGCCCTCCGTATTGACCCGGAAAACATCCAGGCCCGGATAAATTTATCTGAGATTTATTACCAGCAAAACCGAAAATATGACCAGGCCCGAAAGAATCTGGTCATTGCCTTAAGTAAATGCCAACCAGGAAACGATCTGATAAAAGAGGCTCATTATCATTTAGGAAGGGTCTATACCGAGCTCAATCAGAAGAGCAAGGCAAAGAGCCATTTTCAGGAGGTATTAAAGCTTGATCCCTATTTCCTGGATGCCAGGAAGCACCTGGAAAGGCTTGCCCGAGCTCCGAAGCCTCCAAAGCCAACTCCAAGAAAAATACCGAAAACTGTAGCCAAAGCTCCAAAGAAGAAAGTAGGATCCACTAAGAATGACAATCTCAAAAAAGCAAAACTCCACCATAGCCTGGGCAAATCATTTTATGCTAAGGGAAGTTTAGAATCAGCAGTAAACGAGTACAAACAGGCATTGAAGTTCAATCCCCGGGCTGATGATGTCTATGCCGATTTAGGAAATGTCCTTTTCGATATAGGCCGGGACGATAAAGCAATCACCGCCTTAAGGAATTCTATCAGAATTAACCCTAACAATGCGGAAGCTCATCTCGGCCTGGGAAGTCTATACTCTGCCAAAGGGAAAAAAGCCGATGCAATTGTTCATTATTTAAGGTTCTTAAGCCTGAAGCCTAACAGTGAGTTCTCCCGAGAGGTTAAAACTATTGTTGAGAATCTGAAAAAATAGATTTATCCGGAGAGGGAAAATTGTAGGGGTGGACCTCTCCTTCGACAAGCTCAGGACAGGCTCTGTCCACCCTTATTGGGGCCGACAGAGACGTCGGCCCCTACATTAATATTTGGCTTCATTTAGAATAATCGTAGATAAAAGTGATTCCCAGTCCCAGGTATCCGTAGTTTTTATCGGCAAAACTGGAAGTAAATCTAAACATAAAGGGAATCTCCCCGACAAAGAGGTCGGAGTAAAGCTTTCCCTGAAAATTGACAGCCAGGAAGGGCTTGATAAAATAAGTTACCCTCCCGTTAAAGATATTGTTTCTGCTACTCAATTCAATATCCTGGATCTCTTCCATACCTTTTCGGTTAGCAAAAACATACTTATAACTGAACTGGAAGTTTATCCTTTTAAGGACTCGATATTCAACTAATAAGCCCCTGAATGAATTTCTCTGATAAAACCTGTTAACATAAGGATCAACGATTGCTTTTTCAAGACCGATAAAACCGTGAACTGCTAAATCCTTTATAATTTCTCTCCCGAACATAAGAGAGAAAGAGATAGTCTCATCATCCGTCCCTGCCAGGGCACGAGTAATATCGCCGGTTGATTCTTTGACAGGCCTGTTGGTATTGAAATTCAAGCCCAGGGAAAAGGGGAGAGATGAATCCTTATCTAATATACTTAAACGCAGGCCCAGACTGTTGCTAAGAACTACTAATTCCTTGTTCTCAAAACCAAACTTCCATCTCCTCCCTGAATAGGAGAGCATCAACCTTCTGGCCAGGCCAAAATTTATTACTGCGCCATAGCTCTGCAATCTTCCCGTAGCCCCCTTTTTATCCTTTTCGATCTCGATTCCCGAGAATTCAAGCCCATCTTCCATCTGCTCATAAAAAAAGCTCCCTTCCAGCCTGCCCTTATCAAGCACATAAGCCTTGGGGGCATCGATCATAATCTGCCCAAAATCTTCCTGACCGGCAAAGCCCGAATCAGAAAAAATTCCTGATAATACCAAAAAAAATAGAGAGTTAATAATAAAAATCCGGCTCATCACGAATTGTTGTAGGTAAACAATTAAAGCCTACTTCGCCGTAGTTCAGCCGCCGCTTTAGCTCCGGCGAAGGTGGCTGGCTACGAAGGCTGAATCTAAATATCAATAGACAGGATTCAAGGATTTTCCCGTTCTCCGTAGTAGAATTACTACGAAGGATGAAAGGGTTCAAGGACTCAAGTCCCTGCTATTCCTTGCTACTCCCTGCTATTCCCTGCTATTCCCTGAAGCAATGCAATCTAATCGGTTTTCATCTATGGTTTCATTAACAAAAAAGGCATCGGCCTTAATAAAATCACCTGCCAATGCCTTTTTTATCCCACAGCAAAGCTATTCTTTTTAGGGAGCAACTGAAAATGTGTTTGCGAGATCCTCAGTAAAATCGTCCATTTGGTCGCCGCCGGCATCAAGAATCCCTGTCGTACAGCTTCCACAGGGATTAGGTCCAAGAGGAAGTACATTCATCGACCAGGTATAGCTGCTGCCGTTGCGCAATCTCACCGGATCAGAAACATCGGTAACCTTTAATTTAAGAGTAGTGTAATTTCTCTCCCAGGAATCACTTACATACTGGGTGGTGGGGCCTCCAATAATCCCCGAGTATGTGCAGTCGTTTCCTACGGTTATTCCCACAGTCCGTTCCGGGCCATCATTTCGGAGCCAGAAAGCTACACAGTCTTTATCAGAGGTAATATCCATACTCTCACTGAAGGTGATTACAAAAGTCGGATCAATGGTAGCCACCTGACCCCCATTGACCGGAACTATCTTAATGATCTCGGGAGACCGGCCTTTGGAATTAAGACTTCCTAATACACCCCAGCCACCGACAATAAAGCGTTTAAGCCTAAACACA
>JAUWWP010000019.1 GCA_030616835.1 Deltaproteobacteria bacterium
AGGATTTTCTCAAAATTTCACTCTGCCCTTTGGCAGTTAATACTGAAGTAAACCCTGTTAGAGGCTCACCCCGTTAGACAAATTGTCTAACGGGGCAAGGATCTTACGGGGCTCACACGGGGCTTTCTAACGGGGTAAATATCTTTATTTTCCTTTAAATTTTAAACTGTTCCTTAATCTTTTTCAATAGTAACTTTATCTTATCAGCCCAAGTTCTCCTTGATTTTTGGATGAATTTAGGATTCAATAAGAAATTAGCATGGAAATGTATGATCCAATTCTTTTAGCAAAACAGACCGAAGCCCTGGTAATTCGGGGGAGAGCTCGTCGTTACTATCGCCTTGCTCGGGGAGGAAGGTGGTATGGAGGGATCGCCACTGCCGACTGCTGCGGTTGTCCCCTGAGATGTGGCTTCTGCTGGAGTGGAAAGCCCCGGGATCATCCGGATAAGGTGGGCAAATTCTACCAACCGGAAGAGGTCTTCAAGGCCCTGAGCTCCTGTGCCCGCAGAAATGGCTACCGGCAAATGCGCTTGAGTGGAAATGAGCCCACCCTGGGAAAGGAGCACCTGCTAAGCCTCCTGCGGCTGGTTGACGAGAGCTCCTACCATTTCATCCTGGAAACCAGCGGCATATTGATCGATGAACAGTATGCCCGGCAGCTTGCCGGGTTCCGGAATCTGCACGTAAGGGTTTCGTTAAAGGGAACAAATCCCCGGGAATTTTCTTTGCTTACCGGTGCCCCGGCGGAGATCTTCTCCCGGCAACTGGGAGCCTTGAGGAATCTCATTGAGGCGGGTGTTAGCTCTCACCCGGCAGTGATGCTTTCCTTTAGCCCTAAGGATAATTTTCAAAGCCTGAAGGATGAGTTAAAGAAAATCAGCCCACATCTGCTGGAAGAGATTGAGGAAGAGTATCTTATTACTTACCCTCATGTCGAGGAAAGGTTAATAAAGACAGGGTTAAAGCCTTTGATTGCCTACGGCCCCGACGGAATACCCAGGGAGTTGATCTGAGGTCAAAAGCTCCTTTTATGAAAATATGTCAGAATACGCCGTTCCTTGTCCTGAGCCCTTCGATAAGCTCAGGACAGGCCTGTCGAAGGATGTGAACAGGGACAAATGACATTCGTCGAGTAGGCATTTTCAAAAACTTCCTTTCCCCCCCGATGCCCATCGGGGGGGCTTAGGGGGGATTTTCATAGTCCCCTCTCCCCTTTTGTGGGGAGAGGGGAAGGGTGAGGGTGATTGGAATCTGCTGTATACAATCTCTTACATCTGACACCGACAATGAATTGCCCCTCTCTTCTACCTGTCCTGAGGAGCGAAGCGTCTCGAAGGATTGAAAAATCCGACAGATAAGATAAAGCAAGCTGGGAAAAGAGATTGAGATAACAGGGGAGAAGCGTAGAATCAGGCTTAAAAGATAATAAATGACATATGAAGATCTGACCCCCTTTCCCTCCTTATGTAAATTTAGGCATTTTTTTAGATGAAGGATTATTCGTTAACTCCTCTTGCTTGAAGAGGCTTTTGAGGTTGGTAGCGAACTGGGACAGGCTTTCCATTGATGATCCGACACGATCGGTGTTTTTCAGTATTTCCTTGGCGATGGTATTGATTCCCGAAATAGTCTCGGCCATTTGTTCCGAAGCTGTTGTTTGCTGGTTTGTGATAATAGCGATGCTTCTTACAACCTTTGATGTTTCCTGGGCAAGTTCGCGGATGCCTTTGAAGGAGCCTCCAACGCTGTCAGCAAGGGTACTTCCGGCATCGACTATCTCAGCCCCTTTCTGTGAGAGAGCGACAACCTCGTTAGTGGAGCGGGAGATTGCCTCGACTAGATTTTTGATCTCCGTGATTGCCTCGACAGTCCTTTTGGAAAGCTTTCGCACCTCCTTGGCGACGACGGTGAATCGCTTCCCAGCCTCCCCCGCTCCGGCTGCCTCTATGGATGCGTTGAGGGCCAGGAGGTCTATCTGGGCTGATATCTCACCGATGATTTCCATTATTCCCGATATCTTTTTGAAATTCTCGGCCAGGATGAGCACGCCTGATGATATCTCCTCCACATGATCGCTCAGCTTCTCGAAGCCCTGGAGGCCTCCGGTGATGTCCTCGTCGCCCTTTTTGCAGGCCTCGAAGTTCGCCTCGGCTACTTCTTCCACATGGCGGGCGCTTTCAGCTATCTGCTTTGCCGTGGCAATGAACTCCTCCGATGTTGAAATTGCCTCCTCGACAGCCGTTGCCTGGTCCCTTGCGCCGTGGGATTGCTGGTGACCGGCCTCCGCTATCTCTATTGCAGCCTCGTCAAGCCTTCCAACAACCTCCCGGATCCTTCCCAAAAGCATCATCGTCCGGTCCATCTCGGCGGCCAGGTGTCTGGTTGTCCCCATCACTGCCAGGATGAGATCTCCTAATTCATCCTCCGTGAAAGCCTCAAGCCCCTCCGGATGCTCTCCTCTTCCAACCCTTTCCAAAAACCCTAAGGTTTTTTTAAGAGGATAATTCAGGTCATCTGCAAGGAGGTAGGTTATAAGCACACACAAAAAGAGGCTCGTAAGGAAAAGAGCCAGTATGAGGTTTCTGGTCTTAGCCTTCACCGCTCCCGACATCCCCCAGAAGCCCACGGCACCTGCCCATAGCTTCTCCTCTGGGAAGTAGGTGAAGGAGACGATCTTCCTTGCCTGATCGTCCTCCAGAAAGCTGCCCCCGCGACTCTTTAATATCCTCTTTATGTCTTCATCGGAAAGGTTTTCCCTGACGCCGCTGATGAAGTTCCCATCCTTGTCAATAAGGAAAAAGCTTGCGCGTGCCCCCGGCCTTTCGGCAAGCAGGGTGGCAGGAATCCTTTCATCTTGACCTTCTCTGGACCCGATTATCCTTCGTGGGATTTCCTTTACCCAGTATTGCAGGTTTTCCCTGAGCTGCGCCTTCTGGGCTCTCTCCGCCAGGGCAAATCCCATGAGGGTGGAGCTTATAAGGAAGAAAAGAACTACTGAGAGCATAACCACGAGGACCTTGTATCTGATAGAAATGGCTATGTGAGGGAAGCTTGGAACCCCTGACTCGCTTAGAGTGCGCATAATTTTCGCGAGCTGAGGCCGCTCGAGGAACTTAAACGCATAGAAGCAGATAATACCAAGATTGACCGCTGTTATCATACCCATGATCAGAATGAAATATGCCTCCCTTGATGAGAAGCCGGAGAATCGGTGGAGAAATGTTACTAAGAGGAGCGAAGTAACCCCGTAGAAAATCATCACGAGAAGAGAGGTCTTAAGAGGCAGGGAAAGGATCGCCCTCCCCGCGAGTTGAGCTTCCTCAAGAGAAGGCGTCTCTTCCTTACGGATCATCTTCGAAAAATTTAGCACAGGGCGTGCCAACCGAAGACCCAGCGGGACAAGCACTAAAACAGCAAGGGGCACGAAGCAAGCAACAAGACCCAAAAAGGCCAGTATCTTCTCTCTGCTCAGGTCAAGAAGGACGATACAATAGAAGATGCTCACATTTACAAAGACAAGTAAAAGCAAACTTATCGCTATTATAATCCGGAGGGTTCTCCTCCTGTCAGCAGCATTTTTCTTCATCGAAAACCTCACATAAATAAATACCATTTTCAGCTAGATTTTTCAAGTAACTCAAGGTCAGTATTGGGGTCAGCCCATGACCCAGGGAAATGGGGATGGTTCTCTTTCCTAAATCGGTTACAGCAAACCGTTGGCTTTTAGGAGTGCTTGATCCCGAAGGATCTCCTGCGTTGTGCCTTCGGTAATCTTCCGACCGTTATTGAGGATGATCACCCGGTGGCAGAGCTGGGATACCAGGTCAAGGTCGTGGGAGACGATGATCTGGGTGCCTCCCAGATCACGGAGTAATTGAATGATGCTGCGGCGTCCTCCGGGATCAAGGTTGCTGCTCGGCTCATCAATAACCAGAAGCTCCGGCTCCATGGGAAGCACGGTGGCAATGGCCACTCGTTTCTTCTGACCGAAGCTCAGGTGAAAGGCGCTGCGCTCTTCAAACCCCGCCAGTCCTACCGCCTCCAGGCTTCGCTTTACCCTCCTGGCGACCTCATCTTCCGGAATTCTTAGATTCCTTGGCCCAAAGGCCACATCATCGAAGACCGTGGGGCAGAAGAGCTGGTCATCCGGGTTCTGGAAGATTATACCTACTTTACGGCGAACCTCTTTCAGGTTGGCTCGATTGAGCTCCATCCCGGATACCCAAACGCTTCGATTATGACCCAGGATACCGTTAAGGTGAAGGAGAAGGGTAGATTTTCCCGCCCCGTTCGGGCCAATGATCCCCACACTCTCTCCCTCTTTAACTATCAGGGAGACCCGGTCGAGGGCCTGGGTCCCATCGGGATAGGAGTAAGTAAGGTCCCTGGTTTCCACCAAGTTTTTACGTCGAGTAGGCATTTTCAAAAACTTCCTTTCCCCCCCGATGCCCATCGGGGGGGGTTAGGGGGGATTTTCATATCATCTCCATCCTCAGAAAAGTGAAATATAGCAAGGCGAAGACAAGGAAAAGGACATCCTTAGTCTGGAATTTAGTTTTTCCGAAGCCAACAATCTCGCCGGTAAAGCCCCGGGAGGTCATGGCCACATAGATCCGCTCCCCCCGCTCATAGCTTTTTAAGAAAAGGCTACCGATCATCTGTCCGATTACCTTTGCCTGCCAGAGCCATCTGCCCCGATATACCCGGGCATCCCGGGCACGCTTCATTCTCTCAATTTCTTCAATAAGCAGGAAAAGGTAGCGGTAGGCGAAGCTGGCGAGCATAATCATTAGCTTGGGAACCTTAAGCTGCTCGAATCCCCGCAACAACCTGGGGAAAGGGGTGGTGGAGGAAAGAAGGATAACCGAGATTACCGCCAGGTATGATTTTACCAGAACATTCTCGAAGACAATCAGACCCGAGCGGGATACGGTGAGTTCACCGATCCCCAGGTTGTACCCTCCTCCGATATGATCGGGTTTAAGAAAAGGGATGAAGGCAGCGACCAGAATGACGAAAGGGATTACGACTAAAGAGGATTTTAGAATGTGTCCCGGAGGAACCCGGGAGAGCGCCCCCGCAAGCACGAGAAACAGGCCGTAACCAATAAACGCCCAGTAGGCGTCGGGGGGGCTGCTGACACAGAAGATAATCAGGCCGAGAAAGGTAATGATCTTGGCCCGGGCATCCAACCGGTGAACCGGGCTATCCAGATTGCTGTATTTATCCAGGAAGTCGTGTTTCATATTTTGCTACCTCTATTCTTCTATGTCTTTCACCCTTCTTCTCAGGGAATACCCCAGACCGTAGGCTACTGCGAAAACAAGAAGTGTTCCAATTAATCCAGCCAATGAAGTGGCTATGCCTTCTTGTTTCACGCCCGGCATAGTATAGTCAGGAATCGGTGCGCTAAAAACTTCTTGCCCTTCGCCTTTATGTAAAAACCCTTTGTCCTCGGCCACCTTATCCAAACCAACCGGGGATTTGGAAGCGAAAGGTGATAAGAAAAGAGCAATTGCAACTGCTATGAATAAACCTGCTAAAATTATTCTTTGTCGAGTAGGCATTTTCAACAACTTCCTTTCCCCACCGAGGCCCATCGGGGGGTTAACGCCCCTAAATCCCCCCCTCACCCTTTCCCTCTCCCCCAGGGGAGAGGGAAATATTTCGCGCCTTTGAAAAAGGGGGTTTAGGGGGGATTTTCATGAAATCCCCCTTATACTTTTTCAAGCCTTAACAAATCAGGTCTCACCTTAAAGACGAGACTCAATACCGCTACCGTAATCAGCCCTTCCCCGATACCGATCAAGCCATGAAATCCGGCCATAGCAGGTAAAGCAACTCTTAGCGGAACTGTTCCTGAAATAGCTAACTCAATGGCACAAACGCCGGCAGCCAATACTATGGACAGCCAACTGGCAATAAAGGCACTAATGAACATCCCCCTGGTATCGGCTATTATCTTGCTCAATCCAAGGTAGAGATAGTAACCTACTATGACACCAATTAATCCCATGTTGAAGATATTGGCACCAAGAGCGGTCAGGCCGCCATCCTGGAAAACAAGACACTGGATGATAAGAACAATAGACATTATCAGGACGCCAGCTAACGGCCCCAGAAGAATCGCGGCCAACACCCCACCCATAAAATGTCCTGAGGTTCCTCCTGCTACGGGAAAGTTTAACATCTGAGCAGCAAAGATAAAGGCGGCCAACACCCCCATCATGGGAACCTGCTTTTCCCCGATCTTCTTGCTGGTTTTCCTGATGGCAAAGCTTACTACTCCCGCAGATACTACACCTAAAGTTACCCAGGTTTTAGTATCCAAGAAGCCGTCGGGTATATGCATCTCTTATCCCTCCTTTACCCCGTTAGAAATCTCTCAGGAACACATTTCTAATTAGGGTTAGATCATTACTTAATTTCTCACGGGGTTTAAAACCCATAAGTTAAGCCCGCAGTTGTTCTCCACTCTGAGCTGACATCATTGAAACCGATACCAACTCCTAAATCAAAGCTTAGAGCTTCCAGGACCCCTAAATTCCCCCCTAACAATCCTTCGAGAGGATCCTTCGTGTCGGAATAGGCATCGGCTTCACCAACAATCTCTCCAACCAGAACTAACTTTTCACCGAGCGGCAACTCAATCGCTCCGGAATAAGTAGTAACCCCTTTCTCGCCTACCTCCCCAGTCGCCTCATAGCCAAGATTCAGGTGGACAACCAATTGCCAAATCCCCCTGGTCAGAATACCATTAAGAGCATATTCTGAAGCCCCAAATCCGGAGGAAAAAGTCAGGGAAGCTCCTGGAACATTTTCTTTTTCCTTCAAAAGAGCAAACTTCACTCCCACTTCCGTACCACCTAACCCCTCTTCAGGTTCAATCTCATAGGGGACGCCAACACAAAAATCGAACTTCTCGGTTAGTCCGTGTTTAAGAGAAACACCTATTAACTGACTCTCACCAGCATCCTGATATTTAGCAAAGTCGTGCCCCACCTCGGTCTCAAACGTCTCCCGGTCAACCGTTCCGGCATCATCGGTGCTAAGTGGCCTGGCGGCAAAGCACGGTGAGGCAAACAATAATATCCCAAGAATATTTACTAATGTCTTTCTGAACATAGGAATCACCTTCTTTCTACCTCAGCAATAAATTTAGTGCATACGATTTTTAAATTCGTGTTACCATAATGGTAAAAAAATATAGGTGCTAAGTTAGTTCCTTCCCGGTTGTCGTCAATGTCAGCTTTCCGTGCTTTACCCCGCGGGTGCTAATCAGGCGATCCCCCAGGCTCTTGATCTCATCCCCCCTGCCCCTCAGGATCAGGACTTCGAGGCAGTTATGCTCATCAATATGGACATGGAGTGCGGAGACAATAGTGGCATGATTCTTATGCTGTGCCTCCGTAAGCCTCTGTGCCAGCTCCCTTGAGGTGTGGTCGTAGACCAGGGTAAGGGCTCCCATCGCCTCCTTCTTTCCACCGGTCCATTCCTCTTCCACCAGTTTGTCCCGGATCAGGTCCCGGACCGCTTCGGAGCGGTTGGTATAGCCCCGGCGGGCAATGAAACTGTCGAACCTCTCCCGGAGGCCGGAATCAATTGATATCCCAATTCGCTCAACACTACCCATAGAAACTCCTTGAAAAATGTTATTACGATTTCCAAAAATGTAGCACCATTATAAATGCACCTAATAAACCTGTCAAGGGTTTTTTGCCTGGAACTCAGGACAAGAGTAGGGGTGGACCTCTCCTTCGACCCCGCCAAAGGCGGGGCTCAGGACAGGCTCTGTCCACCCTTACCTGTCCTTAGACGTGTCCTGAGGAACTCGAAGGAAGAGATGAAGTCCTGAGGAGGACGAAGGGCATCTCTATTTCCTATTTCTTCCTGCTATCAGCTAATTTCTATCTAAGGAGGCTTGATGAAAGGGTGTCGGAGGAAATGGGGCTCAAGAAGATCCTGGAACTGTTAAGTGACTAAGGGAAACTCAGACCTCGATGTCTTTATTTTATTTGAAGGACGAAAGAAAACGCTTATAAATATCCCATAATTGTTCAGATGAAAAAGCTTCCCTTTCGCTTTTTGGATATATAGTTAATAAATATACTTCATCAGGTCTTTCAGTATCATCAAAATAAAAAATTATTCTAAAACCTCCTTTTTTGCCTCGCCTCATATCTCTACTGCCAACTCTGGTTTTCCAAAGCTTTCTTTTGAATCCAGGTATGGCAAGAGCTCTCTGAGTTTTTACCTGATTAAATTCTTCGTAAAATTTATTTAAGTCTTCTCTTATCCCGGGATATGCACTCTCTAATCTTTTAATATCTTTTTTAAAATCATCAGAACAAATAAAGGCAAATTCCATTTAGGCAGTCTTTTGCTCAATAGCTCCAATAGCATTTTGTAACTTGGCTTTATTCTCTAAAACATAAGCAATAGAATCTATATGTTCGTCAACCTCTTCAAGCAACTTATTTATAGAATTACGAAATAAGCAAAATTGTCGGTATTCCTTTAGCGTATAATAGTATAATAAAAAGACATCATTTATCCATTTTAGAGTTTCTGTTTCTTCTATATAGGGGAGTGCAGGAACAATTATACTGATATGCTTTTTAAAGAAATATGGAGCAATTTGCGCAAATATTAAAATAAAAGGAAAAAGAATGGGAAGCAATAAAGACTCTATGCCTCTTATAGTGATTCCCTTAGTAGATTGCAATAATGAAAAAAATACTGAATCTATTCTAATTTTTACCTTAAAATTATCTAATTCCGCTGTAAGGGTTTCTATTGCAAAAGAAGGATTATTCATATTAGCCCTCCAATACTTTTTAGATATTACAGTATCTAAAAAACTATTAGTAATTCCTAACTAAGGTTCCCACTAAAAATAATAATCTTATTTCTTGTCTATGTCAAGCTCAGCTAAGGAATTTGCGTTGTAGTATTTTTTCTATCCCCCTCCCCTCAAGCCTACTTCGCCGTAACGGCTACGAAGGCCAAGTCCCCTCCCGCCAGGGGAGGGGATTGGGGTG
This sequence comes from Deltaproteobacteria bacterium, assembly GCA_030616835.1. Taxonomy (GTDB): domain Bacteria; phylum Desulfobacterota. The sequence goes on from JAUWWP010000019.1 coordinate 9,044, forward strand.
GAGCATATAGATTGCAAAATGAAAAATGCAAAGGTAATAAATTTCTGATCTGAAATCTGAAATCTAAAATCTTTAATGGAGATGGGCAGCTTCTTATAGAATCTCTTTCTGCCAGAGGATAAATACCTTTTTGCTGACGCGGGTAAAGCGATTGCAGATCGAGCTGCCAAGGAGCTGACGCTGATAGGCTGACCACTGGGTGCGGTCCAGGTAGTGCGAGGCACGGACATATCGGACTGTCTCGCCGAGAGCGGCGAGGTTGAGCAATACCAGGAGGATCATCAGGGAATTGCGCAGCCGGCCATGGCGGAGGAAGTGGCTTAGACCAAGCAGCACCAGCGAGATTATGAAAATCTGGGAGAGGAAGAAAATCAGGTAGTAATTAATCCACCAGACCCTGCTCCAGCCGCCGAAGATTAGATCGCTGAATGGCCAAAAGAGCTTTAACCCGAGCCAGTGACCCGGTGGGGTAGGAAGATCACCTAATAGGTGAATTATTGAACCGAAATAGATCAGCAACGATTCCTGGACAAATCGTCTGGTCTCTGCCTTTTTCCCGAATAGACGGCGAACACTCAGGCTTAGGGCTGCAATCACTATGGCGATCAGTGCCATCCCGGAAAGCAAGTGCATCGCCCCGTGATGAGAGTACCAGATAGTACCATAATAAGTCTTGTGACTGAACAAGATCGTTATCCCGTCCATATCCGGCAATAATGCACCGAGCCCAACCAGGAAAACTGAGGTGCCTGGCCGGATGCTGAACTTTTTCTCCAGAATTGGTGCGGCAACGCACCCAGCGCAGACGCCGGTGAGCATGTGAGTCAGCAGGGTCATCATTCAAAAATGAAAAATGAAAAATGCAAATTGCAAATGCCTGTCCTGAGCGAAGTCGAAGGGATTGATTTGGGATTTGAACCACGAATTTCACAAATTTCACGAAGAAATTTTTCCCTTTGGGATTTGGTCATTGGGATTTGATTGATTTGAGAATTGGTATTTTGCTTCGTTCAGCCCCCCCTTGGGGAAAGTAGTTATTACCATGTCCGAATCACCAGTTTCCTATTTCCCGGTGAATTTAGGGGTTCGCTTTTCCATAAATGCCTGGAAGGCCTCAACGACATCCTCGGAAGGAAGAATCGCCGCATTTTTCTGGGCGACAAAGTTGAGCCCGGCATAGACCCCCTGATCCCGACTGTAATTAAGAACCTCCTTGGCGCCCTGAACCGCCAAGGGGGAGCAAAAGGCAATCTCGTCCGCCATTTTTTTGGCCTCTTGATACATGGTTTCCCGATCAGCATACATGTGGGTAATAAGACCGAACTCCAAAGCCTCCCCGGCATTAAAATCCCTCCCGGTCAGAACCAGTTCCCGGGTCCTACCCTGACCGATGATATGGGGAAGACGCTGGAGGGTGCCGAGATCGGCAACCATCGCCATTTTGGTCTCCCGGATCGCAAAGACAGCATCCCGGCTGGCCAGACGAATATCACAGGCACAAATCAGATCCACTCCCCCACCGATACAGTGGCTGTGGATCGCGGCAATTACCGGTTTGCGGCACTGCTCGATCACACTCATACTGTCCTGAAGCCTCTGGATGTCAGATTTGAATTTCTCCCTGCTGGCAGCAGTAGGGGACTGAAAGAGCTCAGCGGACTCGGTTAAATCCAATCCGGCAGTGAAACTTTTTCCTTCTCCCTTGATAATAACAACCCTGACCGATGGATCTTCATCAAATTCCGGAAAGATCTCTAATAGCCGGCTGAAAAAGGCCGGGTTCATTGCATTTCGTTTCTCCGGACGATTTAGAGTGAGCCAGGTAATATGATCCTCTTTAGTGATTTGAAACGGTTGATTGCTCTTCATCTCTACCTCCTCTTTTCTTTTTAATTCAGGGAATAGCACGGAATAGCAAGGAATAGCAGGGAATAGCAGGGACTGTAATTCTCTTTGGTTGCGTTTTCCTTCACGCTCATCGATAATTTGCTTTCTGATTTCATCCGTAACCGCTTTACGAATCACGACCTGTCCTGAGCCTGTCGAAGGATGCCAGCTGCGCAACCTCAACCGATAGACTCAACCAATATTTAATAGTATCCTTAAGCCTGCTCAACCTTCTTATACCACGAAGACCTGAGAAAGGGAAGCAAGGAAGAATGAATCAGTAAGCGGGGTAAATTGAAGGATGGCGGAAGTGCATGGGAATCGAACCCACCCGGGACGCTCTTCACGCCCCACACCGGATTTGAAGTCCGGGGCGATCACCAGAATCACTCGCACTTCCGCTTTCTGTATTCTCTCAAATTACCCTTTCCCTGTCAATGGAAATACTCTGATACAGATTGTAGATTTCAGATTTTAGATCTGGAGTCTGCAATCTATTACCTTTGCAATTTGCCTTCGGGGGGGGCTCCAGGCTACATTTTAACTGGTTAATTCCGAGTTGTTATTTCGGGAGAAAATTGACAAAATTTATTAGGAGGCATAAGATAAAACTCATCAATTCCTTAGGATTGAGGCGATAAGAGCTTAATAAGAAAAAAGGCTCATTAGCGGAGTAGGATAAATCTTCATGAAAAGACGATTTAGGCTTTATCTGGATGAGTCTGGAGATCATACATATCATGATTTAGATAACGAGGCTAAGAGGTATCTGGGCTTAATTGGTTGCTTTATCGAAAGCGAAGTATATAGAGCAACCTTCCATCCAACTTTAGAGGCGCTTAAACAAAAGTATTTCCCCCACAATCCTGATGAACCCGTAATATTTCATAGAAAAGATATAGTCAACCGGCATGGTCCTTTTAAGCGATTAAGAGACTCTGTATTGCAAGAAGCATTTAATAAGGATTTGCTATCTTTCTTTAAGGAACAGGACTATGAAATTATCATGGTTGTGATAGATAAGAAAGCCCATATTGAACGGTATCAACAGGCGGCTTTTCACCCTTATCACTTCTGTTTGGTAGCAATGATGCAACGATATTGTGGTTTTTTAAATTTTAATAGTGCTCAAGGGGATGTTTTAGCTGAAAGTAGAGGAGGAACTGAAGACAGACAATTAAAAGAGGCTTACAGGAGAGTTTACAATAGTGGCACGCATTTCCGTCATGCAGAATTTTTTCAACATGTCCTAACAAGCAAGGAGATTAAACTAAAACAAAAGATTGCAAACATAGCTGGCTTGCAAATAGCAGATCTTTTGGCGTATCCTTTAAAGCAGGAAATTTTATATGAGAATAATAGAATTCCTTCTATTGAAGATACATTTGGTCAAGAGATATGTAAGGCAGTCATTGGGAAATACAATCGCCAAGTTTATATGGGAAAAATTTATGGGTATAACAAGATCTTCATAAAATGAAAAACCCCATAAAAATGGGGTTCCTCACGCTAACCCTTTACGGGTCATCCACCTCCAATATTTTGGATTAAGTCTAATATAGCATAATTTAAAAAATTATGTCAAGAAAATAATTATTATGGAGTCTGTTCAAGCTTTAATAGATCTTATCTCCGGGCATGTCTGGGGGCCTCCTTTGATTGTCCTGCTGGTGGGTACCGGGATACTGCTTACCATCCGCAATCGCTTGATTCAGGTCAGGGGCTTCCGGCACAGCACGGACCTTATCCGTGGTGTTTACGATAAGCCGGATGATGAGGGACACATAAGTCACTTCGAGGCCCTCTCCACTGCGCTGAGTGCCACCATCGGGACCGGGAACATTGCCGGAGTGGCGACGGCAATCGCCTCCGGAGGTCCGGGGGCGGTCTTCTGGATGTGGGTGACCGCGGCCTTCGGGATGGCGGTTAAGTTCACCTCTTGCACCTTAAGCCTGAAATACCGCGTAAAGGGCGAGGACGGAAATCTCCGGGGTGGACCGATGTATTTCATCGAGCAAGGGATGGGCCAAAGGTGGAAGCCACTGGCAGTCTTCTTTGCTTTTGCCGCATCCATATCGGCCTTCGGGATAGGAAACATGGTTCAGTCAAATTCCGTTGCCGATGCCCTCGGAAACCTAACCGAAGCCCTCATGGGGGATCTGGGAGGGAAGCTTATTATCTTTAAGGTTATGGTCGGACTTATAATTGCTCTGCTCACGGGGCTTGTCATTATCGGGGGGATAAAGCGGATCGCCAGGGTTGCGAGCCGCCTGGTTCCCTTTATGACAATCGTCTATATCGGAGGGTCTCTTTTGATCCTTGCGCTGAATCTTGATCGGATCATTCCGGTGCTCAAGCTTATCTTTGTCAGCGCCTTCACGCCGACGGCAGCAGTCGGTGGCTTTGCGGGCGCGGCGGTGATGAAGACAATCCAATGGGGGGTTGCCCGAGGGGTCTTCAGCAATGAATCGGGTCTGGGAACGGCCCCCATGGCCCATGCCGCCGCTCGGACCGAGGAACCTGTAAGAGAGGGGCTGGTCGCAATGATAGGCCCCTTTGTCGATACGATCATCGTCTGCTCCATGACGGCCCTGGTTATCCTGGTATCGGGGCACTGGACAAGCGGTGTTAATGGTGCTCCCCTTACCTCAAACGCATTCGAGGCATTGCTACCCGGGATCGGCCATATTATCGTAAGCATCGGGCTTGCCCTCTTCGCATACTCAACCATCATAAGCTGGTATTACTACGGGGAGAAGGGTATTGAGTATCTTTTCGGGCCGAGAGCAATAGCGCTTTACAAGTGGTTTTACATAGCCATTATCCCTATCGGTGCTGCCACTACGCTTAAGGTCGTCTGGGGATTTGCTGATATCTTCAACGGACTCATGGCCCTACCAAACCTCATCGCCCTCATCGCTCTCTCCGGAGTCGTTGCTGCGGAGACAAAGGATTACTTCCGGCGGCAGTTTGGCGGGTGAGCAGACCGCCTTTTCTTTTCTGATTAAACTATCCTAAATATTGCGAAATGTAGGGGTTCAATTGCCGTAATATCAAATAGAATAAATTCTAAGCACTAAACACCAAATCCTAAACAATTTCAAATGATCAAAATCCAAAACTAAAAACATTCCCTTCGACAAGCCTGTCCTGAGTTTATTGAAGGGCTCAGGACAAGGTTTTGAACATTTGATATTTGAATTTTGGATTTGTTTAGAGTTTAGGATTTGGGATTTAGAATTTTTCAGCATAGAGCAAATAATTCGGATATTTACGCATAATCTTGGTTTAAGTGGTGGGCCTCGTCTTTCAGTTTCTGGAAATTTTTCCACTCCGATAATGGATAAAGGGGAAAGAGGGAGTTGTTGTGAAGAAGCGGATCAAGATCGGGATCAAGTCCACTTCTTTCCCACTCTCTGGTTCCCGGGATGGGTGAATATTCCACCAGCAAGGCCTTAGCCCCGAGTGAGTAAATGAACTGAATTGCCTCCTGAACCTCCTGCGGTTCCTGCCTGGGCATCCCCATCATTAGATAGACCCCAACCTCCCCGGGGGCATATCCTGCCTTCCGGAGATTCTCCAACGCCTGCTCCAGTTCTTCGGTGATAACCTTACCTCCGGTCGCTTCCTGCCGGTCCTGATTGATTGTCTCCAGACCCAATCGGGGAAGGACAAACCCTACCTCTTTCATCAACCTGGCGGTATCTTCACTGAGAAATCTTGTGTGAAGCCCATTGGGGGTATGAAAATAGCAGTTAAGCCCTCTATCAGCTATCAGCTTGCCGATCTCCTGGAAGTGTTCTTTCTCCCGAAAAAGTAAGGCATCATCGTAAAAGGCGAAATTCCTTACCCCGTTAGAAAGCCCCGTGGATGAACCCGGTAAGGCCCTTGATCTGTTAGACAATTTGTCTAATTGGGTGAATCTCTTACGGGGCGAGCTTCTAACGGGGTAAACCCGAAGATTTTTATAAAAATACTCAATCTCATCGACTACCTGCCGGGGTGGTCTCTGCTCAAACCTGCTGCTTATAAGATTGACCGCACAGTAGCTGCAGTTAAAAGGGCAACCAACCGAGGTGCGCAGTGCTAGGTAATCGTTCCTCGAATATAGGTCATAGGCCGGATAGGGGTAGTCGGGAAAATTGGCAGGCAGATCTTTCGAGAGCAAATTCACACCAGTTGCCTTTTCGATCAGCTTTATCAATTTCCCGATATCTCCACCTTTAAATACAAAATCGGCCCCGCAGTGTCGAGTAGCGTGGTGGTAACAAAGGGTGGCATAGATACCTCCCAGGATCAGGGGAACCTCAGGGAACCTCTTTTTTGATAGGGTAATTGCTTCAAATACCCCGGGATACCAGTAGGTCATCCCCGAGCTAACCAGGATGACCTCCGGTGAAGGTAATTTCTTGATCTCTTCCTCAAAAAGTGTGAGGGGAAAGCCGTATCTTTTATATCTGCGGGGAATCTGATTAAGGCAGAAGGGCTTAGCAAGCTCTTCATAGTAATAGTTGCCGCAGCCGTATTGCTTGTTCCGGGGGGCTCCGCTCTTATAAAAAGAGGGCAAGCGGGGATGGTGGCGGTCCAGACAGTCAATCAGGCTTACCTTACAGCCCAGGGTTCGCAGTGCACTGACGATCTGCAACAGTCCCAGAGGCTTAAGCCACAGGTCAAAAGCGGCAAAATCATATATCCAGGGATTAATCACCAGAACCTGCATTGCCCCCCACTTTCCCTTCATCGCTACTCTCTTAATTACCCTTCTCCCGCAATAAAGTCAATCCGCCTTCGTCCGCTTGGGGCGGACTACGGAATTTTTCGGGGGAACTCGACAATCTTGCAATAAAAGAATTGACCCCTATTCAATAATTATCTATAATTATTCCTCTTGACAAAGACAGACGCCATGAAGAATAAAAACAAAAAAGCATCCCTGCCGGTCAGGCGGGCCACCATCTTCGGCCTCGTGCTTGTTGCCCTGGGCCTGCTGGCCCTCTACTTCCGCATATACAAATCGCACCTGCACCCGCAGTTGATACTGTTTATCTATTCCATCCCGGCGAACTCGGCGATATCCCTTTTCTCCCACGAGGTAGCCCTTATTGATTACGGAAGCCATCAGCCCGTATACCTATCCACCCTTACTGCTACCCTGGGTACCATAGTCGCCGGCTTCCTGGACTGGCATATCTTCGTACCGCTTTTAAACTGGGAAAAAGCCGCTGCTTACCGCCGCTATCGGTTATATAAATACTGTATCGACCACTTTAAAAAGGCTCCCTTCATTGTCATCTTAGTAACCGGCTTCACTCCCATCCCCTTCTTCCCCTTCAAGTTCCTTGCCTTTTCGATGAAATACCCTTTGCGGAAATACCTTGCTGCCTTGATCTTAGCCCGCGCTCCGCGTTACTATCTCCTGGCTTGGCTCGGCAGCAATCTCAGCATACCCGGTTGGGTTCTTATTACCGTTTTCCTGGCCATCTTCATACCGGCACTCTGGGAGCAGGTTGATGGGATGAGGAGAAGTAGATTGGGAAAGGAAAAACTATGAAAACCAGCCTGGCGATGAAAATAGTACTGCGCTCCCTGGTCAACCTCGGCGCCCAAAAGCCCATCTGTGTCTCCTTCGAGGTCACCCACTCCTGTCCGGCCAACTGCCGCCACTGCGACAAAGGAGGGTTAAAAAAAGAAAGTGGACTGATGAGCCTCGACGATTACCACCGTCTATCGAGGGAGCTCCTGCCTGTCGCCTGCCAGCTATCTGGGGGGGAACCGCTTCTAAGGGATGACCTCGAAAAGGTCGCCCGCGCCATAAAAAGCCCCGACGCCCTACCGATGATGGTCTGCGTGACCAACGGCTGGCTGCTCAGCGAGGAACGCTATCTCTCCCTGATCGAAGCGGGGGTAAACATCTTTTCCGTGTCTCTGGACTTCCCGGACGAGAGGCATGACGATTTCCGCCGACTGAAGGGCCTCTATAAAAAACTAAACGGGCTCATCCCTCACCTGGCCCAGAAATACAAGCTGGGTAACATCATTCTCAACTGCGCCCTAACCCGCGCTAATTTCAACGAGATGCCCCGGTTGGTGAAAAAGGCCGAAAAGTGGGGGGTGAAAATATCCTTCAGCGCCTACAGCATCCTACGAACCGGCAATCCCTACTACTGCATTAACCTGAAGGAGGACCTAGAGCTCCTCAAGCGCAACATTGAGTTTCTCCTGGAACACAAGAAGCGCGCCGGTACGGTGCTCAACTCGAATTACATATTAAAGAACACTTTCCGCTTTTTCCGGGAAGGGGGAATCCCCAACTGCCTGGCCGGGGTGCGCTTCCTGGTCGTCCGTCCGGACGGCCTGATCAACCCCTGTTCTATGTTCCCAAAGAACCTATACCGCAGCCAGAAGGAGGCGGTGGAGGATTTCACCACCAATAACACCTGCGACCAGTGCTATGTGGCCATCAGGGCTTTAACCGATCGACCCTTCAACCGAATGCTGCTGGATAGCGTGAGGACTTACTTACAGATAAGATAGGCGGGGCTGACTCATCCTTCGTCCCGATGGACATCGGGACTACGGAGAGCTGAAAGGTCTCGTCTCGAAGGATCGGTCAGCCTCCTCAGGACTCCTCAGGATTTCGGTTTGTTTCGTGTAATTCGAGTAATTCGTGGTTTAAGTTTTCCCGGTTTATGGTATAATTACTCAGCCCAAATAATGCGTTGATGTAGGGGTTCAATTTATTGAACCCGATAAATATTGGGCTTGATGA
>JAUWWP010000376.1 GCA_030616835.1 Deltaproteobacteria bacterium
CTTATGATACCCTGCAGCTTGCTGCAGGGAGGTTCATTTCCGGCAGTTATCTATGAGTTTCCAAATCCTGGCTGTGAGTCAGTAGTCAGCAGGCTGTTGAAAAACTACAAAATACTATTAAATGTCATTCTGAGCAAAGCGAAGAATCTAATGCAATGAAGTGGATAGGCGGGGCTTTCCAGCCCCGCTAAGGCGATTCGTATAATCCGCCTGAGGCGGACTACAGACCGGGGCTCGAAAGCCCCGGCTATCCAGTATGGGGAATTTTTAAGGAAACACCTGTCCCTATTTTGTTGACTAAAGTCAATAGGCATTATATGATAATTTAAAAATGGAATAAACATGGCTTTCAAAATAAAAAAGGAAGTTGAACTAAAGGGAAGGGGCCGCCAAGGAAAAGAATGGAGAGGAGATAAGAAGTAAAAAAAGTACTCCACCCCCCTAAGAAAGGAGAAAAAATGCAGATGAATTTAAGAACATTAGAGGAAAGAGTGAAAAAAATGGAGGCGGAAGCTGTTGACCTAAGAGAGGCTATTAGGAAAAACATCTCTGAAGAGGTTGATTTAGATGAATTAGCTTCCTCAATTGTTAGTCATGCAGTTACAGAAGAAGACAGCACAGACATACTTATGAAAATAAGGAAACGCGGAGAAGATTGATGGCAGCAGTGGTAAAATATACGATTGATACCTCTTTCGTTGTAAAGGGGTTAGTTCCCCCTCGAAGAAAGAAACAAGATGAAATGCTGGCGCAACAACAGAAAATGTACAAATTGGCTCGTTCTTATCTTGATAAAGTCAGAAATAAAGAGGTGGAGATGTATATCCCTGCCATTGCTTTGGTTGAGACTGGAATAGTCGTATCCCGCATAACTAATAACGAAGAAGACTCACAAAAAGCGATATCCTTTCTTAGAAGAGATGCCACTTATATCTTCTATGAGCATGAGATTCTGGAGGAAGCTATTTCTCTGGGCATAAAAACAAAGGCAAGCGGTTACGATACCATATTTTTAACTGTAGCTGAGGTTACTGAATCTGAATTGTTGACTGACGATTCGCTCCAGCATAAGATTGCTCAAAGCAGAGGAATCGTCTCCCATCTTCTAAAGGATATGGTTGGAAGATAACGCAGATTTACTGATTTGAAAACTGGTTCAATTAGGTTCCTATCTTTTCAACAAAATGAGGAATCTGATGGGTTCAAGATTCATATCCAAGTTTCCCCTTTCCCTCTTCCTTCTTACCTTTCTCCTCTATCTGGGCTCCGCAAAGCCAGCTCAGGCCCTGGAAGAAGGGGATTGCTTTAACACTACCACGGTGGTAGTTACGGGGAGTATTACGGATGTTAGTGGTATTTCCGAAATAAACGTAACCGTAGATAGCTCTCCTCCGGCTGCTTTTGATTATGGAAGTGGGAACTGGACTGCGACTTTTACCGGTTTGGGCGATGGTCCCCACACCCTGGTGGTTGTGGGAACCGACGCCTGCGGAAGCGGGAACACTACTACTACCGACCCGCTCGGTTTTGAGGTAGATACGGAGGCGCCGACCGATTTAGCGGCTGATCCAGCGGGAGGCAGTTACTGTGCGACTCCAGTTACGGTTAGCATTAGTGTGAGTGAGGGGACGATCTACTATACCCTTGATGGGAGTGAGCCTACTACCGGCAGCCCGGTCTATACGGGGCCGATTAACATCAGTGTGGATACGACCTTGAAGTTTATGGCCGTAGATGCCTGTGGTAACCAGTCAGATACAGCGATCGAGGTCTATGATATTGACACTGAGGCGGTAGTGAGCATTACCTATCCGGTGAATGGAGTAACCATAGGGACGGGTGATGTGCGGGTTATCGGGACTGCGGATGACGATATATCTTCGGTTTCCTTAAGTGTCACTCAGGGGACCTGGACCGATACCAATCCGGTAGTTTCAGGAGGGGCATGGTCATCTACTTTACAAGACCTGGTAGTAGGTGCAGTAACTATCACGATCACGGGTACAGATGGCTGTGGCAATATCGGGAGCGACTCGGTAACGGTGCCCGTAGCATATTTACCACCTTGTGATTGGTTCGTAGATGACGATGCTACTGGCGCCGGGACAGGTCTATCTTGGACGGACGCCTTTACTGTTGTTCAGGACGCAGTGGATGTGGCTATGAGTGGAGAAATAATCTGTGTGGCGGAGGGAATATACACATCAGGAACTACGGAACCGGTTCTTACCATGAAGAACGGCGTTGAGATATACGGCGGTTTCGTAGGGACGGAGAGTAACCCCTCCGAGCGCGTCGACCCGGCCACTCACCCGACCATCCTCGACGGTGAGGACACGAGCTACCATGTAGTTGTCGGTGCCTCAAATGCCCGCCTGGACGGTTTCACCATCACAGGTGGATATACCTCTCTAATGGATTGTGGACTTCCTGAAATAATGGAAGAGTGCAAAGGCGGCGGCATGTATAATAATAACAAGACCAGCCTCGTGGTGGCAAACTGTACCTTCAGCAACAACTTTGGTTTCGTCGCCGCCGGGATGTACAATTGGTTCTCTTCACCCACAATATCTAACTGTATCTTCAGCGACAACGGTACCAACATCGGCGGCGGGATGCTTAACGACAACTCTTCACCCACAATAACTGACTGTACCTTCAGCGGCAACGGGGCCTTCATCGGCGGCGGCGGGATATGCAACTTCAACTCATCGCCCACAATAACCAACTGCGCCTTCATCGGCAACTCGGACAGCTTCGGCGGCGGGATGGACAACGGGGACTCATCGCCCGAGATAACTAACTGCGCCTTCATCAGTAACTGGGCCGCCGAAGGCGCCGGGATGTCGAACTACAACTCCTCGCCTATAATAACCAACTGCACCTTCAATGGCAATTCGGCACCCGGCCCCGGCGGCGGGATGATCAACAATGAGGGCTCCTCGCCCATGATAACTAACTGCATTATGTGGGACGACGACCCTGACGAGATATACAACGATTTTTCCTCCATCGCAATTGTAACCTTCAGCGACATCGATCAAAGTGGTTACGCTGGAAGCAATGGCAACATTAGGGAAGATCCGCTATTTGTGGCCGGCCTTAGAGGAGATTACTACTTAAGTCAGCCTCCGGGTCAGGTTTCCACCAGCCCATGCGTTGATGCCGGCAACGATACCGCGGCAAACCTTGGTATGGACGATAAGACCACCTCCACTAATGGTGACTTAGACACCGGGATTGTGGATATGGGATACCACTACCAACCGTAGAATAGTAAATGCAAAAATCAAATTGCAAAATGAAAAATGTAATTGTAGATTACATATATTAATGACAAATGTCAAAGCTCAAAGCCTACTTC
>JAUWWP010000439.1 GCA_030616835.1 Deltaproteobacteria bacterium
AAGGTAGAGATGGAGAAGAGACGCGGCGGGCAGCCCTCGGAGCTCATGGAGATTCTCATTGCCAAGGAATGGAAGGGGATGTTTAAACCCTTTGACAAGGATCCGCTGACACTTACCTGGGAGAGAAAGAAGAAGGGATAGGGTTAGATATGATTCAGATTGATAATCTTACTACTAAGGAAGAGGTTGCAATAGGGAGCAGAAGCAGGTTTTATCAACTGCTCTCCATGTCCTTCCGATTTCCGGATAAGTTATTCAGTGAGGGAGTTAAAAATGGTGATTTCCTTGGCCAGGTAAAGGCAATAGCTTCCACCCTACCGTTTGAATTCTCCTCACTGGATGAGGATACATTCCGGGGTAAAGGGATAGATCAAGATCTGGAAGAGCTATTAGGAGCAGAGTATATCCGGTTATTTGATGTAGGAGTGAAGGGGCGTCCTTCCTGCCCCTTGTATGAAGGGAGCTACCGGAGCGGCCGGAAGGGATTGATGGAGGATCTGGTTAGGTTTTATAATCATTTTGGACTTACCCTTTCCCGAAAGGATTGGGAGCTTCCCGACCACATCACCACCGAGCTGGAATTTATTCATTATCTTTCTTTTAAGGAGCTCTTAGCCATCCGGAGCCAGCAAGACCCCTTTCCCTACATCCGGGCACAGAGGGATTTCCTCTCCCGGCACCCTACTAATTGGATTCCTAAGTTCCGGCAGAAGTTACTGAAAAGCTCTCCCATTCGCTTCTACGAGAAACTGGTAGAGGTAACCGAGACATTCCTGTTACTCGACCAGAATCATTTAGAAGATATCCTTGACAGAGCTAAATAAGTCAAAAGAACAGAGCCCTACTTCTCCCCGCAGGGAGTTTCTCTCCAAAGGGCTGTCGGTATTGGGCTGGGGGATGTTTTTCTGCGGAGCGGGGATTGCTGCGGTAGAGACTGTTCGATTCTTTTTCCCCCGGGTTCTTTTCCATCCTCCTACTACCTTTAAGATTGGCCCACCCAGTGAATTCCTTAGCGGATCTGTTCCTGATGCCCATGGAGTTATCTTAGTTGATTCAAGATGGAAAAGGACTAACAAGTTCTTTGTGGTCAGAGCAGGGGATCGTATCTATGCCATCTATGCGAGGTGTACCCATCTGGGCTGCATGGTTAATTGGTTCGCAGGAGAGAAAACTTACCGGTGTCCCTGCCATGGAAGTGAATTTTACAGCAGCGGAGTTAATTTTGCCGGCCCGGCACCCCGTCCCCTCGATCGCTTCAAGATCTTCTTGGATGTCGATGATCAACTGGTGATAGACACTGGCATCATATATTCCGTCAATCATTTCGAGGATAAGGGTGCGTTTGTTGTGGTATAAATGGGTAATAACGAGAGGACCGAGACCAAGAAATTTTCCGGAAGAAGGAAGGTTAAACCTAAGTCTATTGCGGTGGTTAATGAGAGGTGCACTGGCTGTGGAGGTTCTCCGGTCTGCAAGATATACTGTCCGGTAGATAACTGTATTGCCGCAATCCCCGCCCAGGAATACCCTCTGACCCGGGTAAGAATGGATCCCCTTAAATGTATCGGATGTAAAAGGTGTATTGCCCATGGGCCCGGGGGGTTATTACTGGAGGGTTGTCCCTGGGACGCCATTATGATGATACCCACCCCACAGTGGGAGAAAAGAAACCATCCACTTCCCTACTGATGATGGAAGAAGGCTCTTACTTCAGGGAATAGCAGGGAATAGCAGGGAGTAGCAAGGAGTAGCAAGGAGTAGCAAGGGAATAGCAGGGACTTGAACCCTTTAATCCTAATATAATCAAGCTCAGAATGACAAATATCAAAGTTCAAATGAAACCCAAAGTTCAAATGACAAAATAAAAGAAGAAAAATCTTCTTGTCCTGAGCTTGTTGAAGGATTGGCATTTAGTCATTTGACATTTATTTGGCATTTGGATTTTGGCATTTGGATTTAATTTTTTTACCCACAATAATCTGGGATGAGCATGAAAGATTTATTTAAAAGATTAAAAGATTCTCAGCTCTGGAGTTCCATATTCCGGCATGGTTATGAGGATAGTATCAGAAATCGAGCCCTCCAGATTACCAGTAATGTTGCCCTTCATCTGCACCCGGTAACAACATCGCGCCCGGGGAGCAAAATCCGTCACACCTTTTGCCTTGGTGGGTTAGCCCTCTTTTTATTTATCGTGGAATGTATTACCGGGATACTTTTGATGTTTTACTATCGACCGGTTATCGAGTTTGCCTATCTGGATATGAAGCTCCTGCAATACGATGTCCACTATGGCCTGATATTGAGGAATATTCATAGATGGGCAGCCCATGCGATGGTGGTGGTCGTGATGTTTCATATGCTTCGGGTTTTTCTTACCGGCTCCTATAGGCCCCCGAGGGAGTTTAACTGGGTTATTGGAGTTGGCCTTCTCGTGCTCACCTTGCTCTTGAGTTTTACCGGCTACCTTCTGCCCTGGGATCAGCTTGCCTTCTGGGCAATCACGGTAGCATCAAACATGGCCGCGGCTACCCCATTTCTGGGGATTGAAGGCCCTTTTCACGAGTTATTAGGTATATCTCAGTATAATGATATGAAGTTTCTGCTTTTAGGAGACAGTGAGGTTGGGGCCAATGCCCTTTTAAGGTTCTATGTGCTCCACTGTGCCGCCCTCCCTCTGGTGGCTGCTCTTCTGATGATGGTTCATTTCTGGAGAATAAGAAAGGATGGAGGAATCTCCCGTCCCCT
>JAUWWP010000225.1 GCA_030616835.1 Deltaproteobacteria bacterium
CATCGCCATGACCGACCTGCAGGGCCCCCTGGACACCGCCTACCTGGTCTGGGATTCCTGCGACTTCATGGTAGCCATGTATGAACATCCCCAGGAGGTCCATCACCTGATGCGTCTGTGCACGGACCTCATCATCAAGTTCGTCAAGGAGATGCGATCAAAGGTCAAGGAATTCGTTCCTGCTCACTTCCCGCCGGTGTACCTGCCGGACGGGATGGGGCTCGCGGTATCCGAGGATGCCCTGGCCGTGCTCTCCCGGCACCTCTACGAGGAGTTCAGCCTGCCCTACATCAACGAGCTTTCGGAAGAATTCGGGGGCATCATCATCCACTCCTGCGGTAATTTCGGGCATCAACTTGATGTCCTGGCCAAGGTGGATAACCTGCGCGGGATCAACTTCGGGGTTTCGGAGACCCCCTTCGAGGCGGTCTGGGAGAGGCTCTCGGACAAGACCGCGGTGATCCCGCATTGCAGTACCGAAATGATCGTGGCCAACTTCAGGAACGCAAACGAGTGGGTGGAATACGTGCTGCAAAAGAAGACCCACAACCGCGGGCTCGCACTTATGGTTCCACCAATGGTCGGGGACATCCATAAAACCACCCTGAATAGGGCCCTGGGCCGAGAGACCAAGACGGATAGCACGGAGCTGCTCAACTTCGGAAGCGATATGCAAAAGCTCATCGCGCGCTACTCATGAAGCCATGCCCCCTTTCCTTACTCCCCTTGTCCTGCCTGTCCTGCCTGTCCTGAGCGAAGCCGAAGGAAGCGAAGCCGAAGGAAGCGAAGCCGAAGGGAGCCCCGATGGGCATCGGGGTCGAAGGAAAGACTCAACATTCCCCTCTCC
The DNA here is from genome assembly GCA_030616835.1 of Deltaproteobacteria bacterium. Classification (GTDB taxonomy): domain Bacteria; phylum Desulfobacterota. The sequence continues at coordinate 848 of JAUWWP010000225.1, forward strand.
CGCGTGAACGCGGGATGGGCAAGGTTAAGGGAGGAGGTGTTAAGAAATCAACGATAAAAGGCTCACGACTAAAAAGCGGGTTCACCTATTAAACAAAAAAATATCTTGAAAAAAGGTTGCACTCCAGAACTGCGAGGAAGGCTGCTTGAAGTCGCCAGATCAAAAAATGGGATGCAACCGCAATTGTTACTTCCCATTCTCAAAATTGTGTAGTATAGCTATAAGGAAACTGGAGGGATTTTTTAATTGCTGATTAAGGAAGGAGGGGTATTATGAGGACTTCGGAAAAGTATGTGAAAGGCCTGCGGAAGATGCGCCGCAATATCAGGATAGGCGGGGAAACCGTGGATCGGGACGATGAGCGGATGATAGGGGCTATTCGAACCCTCTCCGCTACCTTCGATTATGCGGCCATGCCCGAAAACGAGGAGCTGATGACCGCCACCTCTCACCTCAGCGGGGAAAAGATTAACCGATTCTGCCACATCCACCAGAGCACCGATGACCTGCACAAGAAGCAGGATATGACCCGCTTCTTATGCCAGCAATTGGGAGGATGCGTGCAGCGCTGTATGGGTATTGATGCGCTCAATGCGGTCTCGGTAGTCAGCTACGAAGCCGATAAGATGAACAATAACCAGACCGAGTATTATCAGAATTACCTTAAGTTTGCCGAAAGGTTTCAGAAGGAAGATCTGGTTGGCTGCTGTGCCCAGACCGATGTGAAGGGTGACCGCTCCAAGCGTCCCCATCAGCAGGCAGACCCGGACCTTTATCTCCGGATCGTGGAGAGAAAGAGCGATGGCGTCGTGGTGCGGGGGGCCAAGGCCCACAACTCGGAGGCCGCTCAGGCCGATGAGATCTTGGTAACACCCACCCGCTTCCTGACCCCGGAGGAGGGTGACTGGGCGGTCGCCTTTGCCCTCCCCGGTGACTGGGAGGGGATCACCCAGATCGTTCGGCCAGCAGCCGCCCGTTCCCGAAAATACCTCAAGATACCTTTCGAAGGAGGAATGGCAGACTCCTTCACGATCTTTGATAATGTTCTTGTCCCCTGGGATAGGGTTTTTTTGTGTGGGGAGCACCTTTTAGGTGGGCCACTGGCCCTGCTCTTTGCCCTTTTCCATCGGCACAGCTATACCGGCTGCAAACCGGCCCTTACCGAGCTTATTCTGGGGATGGTTGCCCTGATGGCGGAATATCAGGGGATTGCCCAAGCCAGCCATATCCGCGATAAACTGGCCGAGATTATAATGGTAATAGAGCTGACCTATGCCGCTGGCTATACCGGTTCGGACAAGGGATCCACCAAGATGATGACCCCCATGGGACTCCAGGAGGTGGGCCCCGGCACCCATATTCCGGATCCGATCTACTGCAATGTCGGCCGGTGTATCGCCGGAGAAAATGCGTATCATGAAATGATGATTCTGGCCGATGTGGCCGGTGGTCTCCCGGCAACCTTACCCTACGAGGAGGACTTCTTTGACGAAACCACCCGCCCCTACCTGGAGAAGTATATCATGCGCAATCCGGAGATCTCGGCAGAGAATCAGCACCGCCTCTTCCGGGCGTTCTCCGATATGCTTTGCTCCTCCTATGGTGGGGCAGCAGCAGTCGGTATGCTGCATGGTGGCGGCTCCCCGATTATGGAAAAGATTGCCATCACCGGGCAGTATGACATTGAGGCTCGGAAAAAGCTGGTCAAGAAGCTGGCGGGAATTAAGGATTGAATGGAGGAACCTTATCTTTTCTCGGTCTTTCCCCCTGCTCGATCAATAAGGCCGAGGACATCCTGCCCCAGGGTCTCAAGATCGTAGCCGTGAGCCGGGATCTCGGTTCGACCGTATCCGCGCAGGTCCGGAGCGATAACGCGAAAATTTTCCGCAAGACGCGGGATCAAGTGCCGCCATGAGTACCAGAGCTCCGGGAAGCCGTGGAGGAGGATGATGGGAGGCCCGGACCCTGCCGTGGCCACATGCATCCGGATCCCGTTCACCTCCCAGAACTCGTGTCCGATCTCCACCTCATTTGGTCGAGTAGGCATCTTCAACAACCTCTAAATCCCCCCACCCCGGCTGGCAACTAGGCCATGCGGGCCTTTACGTACTCGCCGATGCGCGCAATGGCTTCGCGACCCTCTTTCAACATCGGGGCAAACCGGTGCCAGACGTGGATCATGTCGTCCCAGATCTCGAGCGTCGAGTCGACGCCCACCTCCCGGGCCCGCCGGTCGAGCCCGATCGAGTCGTCGAGCAAGACCTCTTCGTTCCCGACCTGGATCAGGAGCGGCGGCAAGTCCGTGAGGTCGGCGAAGATGGGCGAGGCCAGTGGGGTCTTGGGCTCCTTATCGCCGAGATACCTGGGCGCCAACTGCAAGACTCCCTCCTGACTCACCGTGGGATCGGTGTCGGCCCTGGTCTTGTAGGAGTCAGCCGAACAGGTGAGATCGGCCCAGGGAGAGATGCAGATGCCCGCCGCGGGCAGCGGGTCGCCTGCGTCGCGCAGGACTAACAGGGCCGCTACCGTAAGGCCGCCCCCGGATGAGTCACCGGCAACCGCTATCCGGCCGGGCTTGATGCCCTTCTTGACCAGCCACCGGTAACCCGTCACGGCGTCGTCGACGGCGGCCGGGAACGGATATTCCGGGGCGAGACGGTAGTCAAGCGATAAAACGGCGGCCTCCGCCGCCTCCGAAATGGCCGCGACCAGGTGCCGGTGCGAGGTCGGCGAGCCGAACACATAGCCGCCGCCGTGCAGGTACAGGATGGCGGCGTCGTCCCGCGCCCCGGGGGCCTTCACCCACTCACCCGGAACGCCGTCGGCATCCACCTTTTCGACCGACACACCCTCGGGCAAGGGAAAGATGTCGCCAAACTTATCACTTTGCGCCCGGGTTTCTTCGAGCGACATCTGCGAGCGGTCCGGCAGGGATGCCAGGAACTCCCGTACTCGTTTGATCTCTTCGCCCGCCATCGCTTCCTCCCTTCATGATAGGATTATCTAAAAATCCACTTCAATTGACCAGGTATAGAGGAAATATAGGAAAATAATAATTTTGTGTCAAGTAAAACACCTCGAAATAATGTTGATTGTTGAGACCTGCCGCCTACACCTTCTAAAATCCCCCCTACCCCCCCTTTATTAAAGGGGGGTTAGGGGGGATTACATTCTCTCGGGGTCTGACCCCAAATTGGGTTAGTGAAAATTCTAATTGACATTGACTCAAATCTGGTATACTAAGTTTACCATTATAAAAACGCGGAAAGGCGAGGAAGGTCTTAGAAGCCGATCGGGCGTACAAGATTTGAATTGACCATTTACCAGGAGGGATTTCGGGCCATGAAACTTGAAAGACCTTTTAAGGACAAGCCGGACTTCGAGCATTTCCGGAAGGTAATCATGCGCGAGACCCGTGAGGGTCCGGTGCCGATCATCGAATTGGTGGCTGATCCCGAGATCATGTCCGAGGCCACCGGCATTGACTTTCCGCCCGGGCGGCTGTTGGATCTGTTGAGCCCGGAGCCAACCCAGGAATCGCTCGAGCTCGGCGTCAAACTTATGGATCTGATTCTTGCTTTCAGCAAGACGGTGGGCTACGACTATGTGACCATGATCCCGATCGTGCCCCTGCCCCGCACCCGGATGCAGCTCAAGGAGAACCCGAGGCAGCCGGGCAAGCTCCGGGCCTGGCAGAACGAACACAAGGGCCTCATCACCACCCGGGAGGAGTTCGAGAAATTCCCCTGGCCCTCAGTGGACCAGATAAGCATTATCCCTATCGAGTACGCGGCCGGGAAGATGCCTCCGGCCATGAAGGTTATGGTATTTGCCTTCGGCATCTTTGAGGATTTAAAGTTCCTCATGGGCTTCGAGCAGATGGCTATAAAGAGCATTGACGAGCCCGAGCTTCTGGACGACATTCTCGAACAGCTCACCATCCTCGCCGAGGCGGCCATTGACAAGGCCGCGGCCTACCCGGCCACCGGCGCCATCTTTTACGCGGAGGATATGGGCTTCAACACCGGCACGATGCTTTCTCCCAAGTTCATGAAGGAGTATGTGATTCCCCGGCACAAGCGCCTCGCCGAGGCCTGCCACCGGCACGGGAAGCCCTTCCTTTTCCACTCCTGTGGCCAGATTGATGCGCTCATGGAAGACCTGATTGAGGTGGTCGGTATCGACGGCCGGCACAGCTTCCAGGATAACATCGAGCCGGTGGAGGAGGTATACCGGAAGTACGGCGACCGGATTTCCATCCTGG
>JAUWWP010000112.1 GCA_030616835.1 Deltaproteobacteria bacterium
ACTTACCATCAATCGTAGCCAAAACCCCGGTAGGTAAAAAGGTGGGGGTCAAGATCTTGCGAGATGGTAAGCAGAGGAGTTTTCGGGTCAAGATCAGAGAATTAAGAGAAGAGAGCCCACCTACGGATCGAAAGAAAGAGGAAGTTAAAGAAAGTCTGGGGATGACCGTTGAGGAGCTGAGCCCGGAGATTGTCCGTCATTACCGACTCTCGGATGATAGCGGGGTTATTATAACTGATATTGAACCAGGGAGTCCTGCTGATGATGCCGGGCTACGCCCGGGTGATATCATCAAGGAAATCAACCGCCAGAAAATAAATGACTTAAGCGACTATCAAAAACATATCTCGACGATAAAGAAGGGACAGACTGTTCTTTTTCACATCCGCCGAGGTAAGAATACCATCTATGTGGCCTTCCGCGTGGAGAAATAATGAGCATTCAGCGATTCTTATCTGGCAAGGACAATGTTTTTCAAACTATTTCTGATCTTTACCTTAGTCCCCCTGATTGAGCTCTATCTCCTGATTAAAATCGGCCTGTATCTGGGAGCAGCAAACACAGTCCTGCTGGTGGTCGGAACCGGTATAGTGGGAGCTTACCTGGCAAAAATGCAGGGGATAAGAACGGTAAATAAGATCAAGGTCAGCCTGAGTGAAGGGATATTGCCAGCCGAGGAGCTAATTGATGCTCTCCTTATCTTCGTTGCTGGTATTGTGCTGATTACCCCGGGTGTTATTACTGATCTGTGTGGAGTTTTAATCCTTATCCCCTCCACCCGGTTGCTCTTTAAGCGGTGGCTTAGAAGACGATTCGATAGGATGATCACTTCGCGTGCTGTATCGGTGCGTATGGACAGATGGTATTAACCCTAAATAAACTATAGGTATATATGAAGGCCAACCGGTTTTTCTCAATCGGGATCCTTTTAGCAATCATCCTTCTAAGTAGTGGGTGCTCCCGAGGCCATATCCGGAATCTATTTCGCCTTTCCCTGGAGGAGGAAAGGGAGCTGGGCCGGTTATTTTTATTGGTGATCGAAAAGAAGAAGTGGTTAATCCATGACCCTTACATTCAGCAATATATAGAAGATATCGGACAGCGGATAGTAGCTCAAATCGGCCCCCAGCCTTTTGGGTATAACTTTTATGTAATTAATGATCCAAAAATTAACGCCTTTGCTGCTCCTGCCGGTCATATATTTATATATAGTGGACTTATTAATATGCTGGATAACGAGAGTGAGCTGGCCGGGGTCTTAAGCCATGAAATTGGCCATGTTGCTGCAAGACATATAGCCCAGCAGATTGAGAAGGCAAGGAGATTAACTCTACCAACCCTGGCAGCAGTCTTGGCGGGGGTGATGGTTGGGGGCGGTGGGGAGGCAACTGAGGCAATCATTGCTGGCACCATAGCGGGAGAAACATCGCTGATGTTAAAATTCAGCCGGGAGGATGAGGAGGAAGCTGACCGAGTTGGCCTTTCTCACCTTACCCAAGCAGGATACGATCCCTGCGGTATGGTCAGTTTTCTATTTAAGCTAATGAAGGAGTACGGGATAAGGAGCGGCCGCCTGGCCCCTTATCAATCTACCCATCCGGAGATTATCCAGAGGATAGCTTATCTGGAGAATATGATATCGCCTTCCCGGCAGTGCTGGGGAAGGCGCAGGGAAGTGGGCATCTTTAAACGCATCCAGGCAAGATCGATTATCGCAACCAGAGGCACTCAGAGTGCAATTAAATATTTCAACCAACAATTAAAAGAAGACCCTCAGGATCTCGACTCCCTTTATGGACTGGCACTGGCCTATCAGAGGGCAGGAAAGGTGGATGAATCCAGCAAGGTTCTTAAGCGAATTATTGCTAAACGCCCGGAGGATGCAGAATTTAGAAGGGATCTCGGGATCCTTTATTTCTATGCGGGTAGGCTTGAGCAGGCAGCGGCTGCCCTGGAGGAGGCCACGGCCGCCAGGCCGGAGGACATAATCTGCCTTTATCATTTGGGTCGAACCTATCAGGAAAAGGATGATTTAGATAGGGCAACAAAGGCATATCAGCAGGTAATTGGGCAGGATCCCAAATTTGCTCCTGCCTACCGGAATCTGGGTTTAATCTATGGGAAGAAAGGACTGAATGCTCAGTCTCATACCAATCTCGGGACTTTCTTTGAATTAAAAGGGCAGAGGAACAAAGCCCTTTTCCATTTTAAAAAGGCCCGGGAGCTTTATGGTAAGGAGAGTAAAGAAGCAGAGAGGATTGAAAAAAGGATTAAAGAGCTAAGCAAGGAGAGAATAATTGATCGCTATAAATAAATGGGGTAAAATGTATTTAGAATTGGAGGTATATATGAAGAACAAGCGATTTTTGCTAAGGCTACTCACCTTTACTTTCATCCTCCTTCTTACCTCTGCTGCTTTTAGAAAAGTCGAAGCCAGGCCAATCTCTGATTCCACGCTGATCACGGTGGAGATCCAGGACTCCGTCCTTCTGGACATCGAAATCTTACCAGAGGAGCTTCTGCTGAATCGCCCCCGACAGCAATTTCAATTAAGGCTTATCGGCATTTACTCAGATAACACCACGGCTAATCTGACTCACCCCAATAAAGGCACTACCTACATCTCGGATAATCCAGCAGTAGTCACTATCAATTCTTATGGTCTCTTGACCGCCCTCTCCGAGGGCTCAGCTGTCATAACTGCTACTAACAGCGGGATTTCTGACGTAGTAGAGGTAGTGGTTGATTTCCTGATCCTGGAAGGGATTGAGCTTAAGCCGAAGGAACTGTATTTCCACCGGGTTCCGGACAGCGCCAATTTAACCGTGATCGGCTATTTCTCCGATGGCAGCACCGCTAACCTTACCCGGGGCTCTTCCGGCACCAGGTATCAGGTAGATGATCCCACAATTATGTCCATTAGCCCCAATGGCCGCCTTACTGTTCGGGCCGATGGTATTGCCTGGATCACCGTCACCAACGATGGTTTTTATGATACCGCTAAGGTTACCGTCAGAACCAACGAAGATCTGATGGCTATTGTGGTAACCCCATCCGAGCTGAGCTTCACCCGGATCAAGCAGAGACTCCGTCTCCGCGTGATCGGAATCTATTATGACGGAGACCGAGCTGACATATCTCCCCCCGGAGCAGGAACTCAATACTACTCTGATAACCCGGAGGTGGCCAGGGTTAATCCCTCCGGGTTGGTTACTGCTACCGGGGAAGGGACGACTGTAATTACTGTATCCAACTCGGGAATAACTGCTGAGGTCTTAGTTATGGTAAAGGTTGCCGAACTGGTGGCAATTGAGCTCCTTCCCGTTAAAAATCCCCTCACCCGGGTGGGCCAGAGAGTGAGACTAACAGTTATTGGTCACTTCTCTGATGGTAGTCGCTTGAATCTGACCAGACCTGAAGCCGGGACTCGTTACCACTCCAGTCGACCGGAGGTGGCCACTGTCAACAAATGCGGAGTGGTCACGGCGGTAAGTGACGGTATTGCCCGGATCACTGCGACCAACAGCACTTTTTCCGATTCAATCATCCCCTTCTGGCTCAGATAGCCTCCGATTTTTGCAAAACTGCCTAAAAATGGAAAAAAAGGATTTTTACTCAGTTAACCCCGTTAGAAGCTTACCCCGTAAAAGATTCACCCCGATGGACATCGGGGCAAAGTTCTTATGGGGTTCATCCCCGTGGCAAGTCCACCTGAGGCGGAGGCTTTCTAACGGGGTAAAACTTCTATCTTTAATCGTTGTAATGCTTCTGAGTTGCTCCTGCAGTCGCACTTACCAGAGAAATTATCTAACTTCCACCCCTCAGCTGAACGCTATCCGCCGCATCGCTATTATGCCTTTTGAGAATCTGACCAGCCATCAGAGTGCCGGGAAGATTATCTCCGATCTTCTCGCCACTGAGTTTTACCTTTCCCGAAAGTTTAGTGTTATAGAAAGAAACGAGGTCCAGAGGACCCTGGAGCAAAGAAATATACATCTTCCTCAACAGGTTGATCCAGCGCTGGCTCAAAGGCTGGGAAAGATCATGGGGGTGGAAGGGGTTATCATTGGATCGGTCTCGGAATACCGGGATCGAGATTCCCCCTATGAATTTGATGTTGAGGAACCTATAGTAGGGGTCAATGCTCGCCTGGTAAGTGTCGCCTCGGGTGCGGTTCTCTGGGCATCCAGTTATGGCCGTTCCTCTCAACGAGATCCACTTAATCTGACTGCCCAGACAGTTGTTCAGAAGATGACCAGCAGCCTCTTCCAGCAAATACCTGAGAGAAAAATAGTCCTTGACAAGGTCTACCGAAAGAGGAGAAAAGAGGCGGTCGTAAAAAAATCTGTTCCTTCTTCTCCGAAGCCAAAACGCCCCCCTATTAAAAAGCCGGCTCCTGCCCGGAAGGTTTTTCACCGAAAGGAACAAAAAGAATTTTTGGAAAAGCTTAAGGGAGGGAACAGGTTTCTCCTGGAAGGAGTCAAATTTGCTACTAATACCGCCATCTTGACCAATGAATCTAAGCTCATACTCAATTATATTGGTGAAGTACTTCGGGAATATCCAGAGGTTAAGATCCGAATCGAAGGGCACACTGATTCTACTGGTATGCCTGAGGAAGACCTTGGCCTATCCCTCAGTCGGGCGGAGAGTGTGAAAAAATATCTGAGTCAGAACTTCACTATATCTGCTGATAATCTCCTGGTAAGCGGATTCGGAGGGGACAAGCCTATTGTGCCCAATATCAATTGGAGGAATAGAGCAAAAAACAGAAGGGTAGAATTTTCTGTCCTTAAAGGTCCGTCAAGGTAAGGGGAAAACGATAATTAAACCTTCCTCCCGGCGGCTTGAGCAAAGGCGGCTAAATTTTTCATTAATTCGGCAAACTTATCCGGCTTCAATGACTGCCCCCCATCACTCACAGCATTCTCAGGATGAGGATGTACCTCGATCAGCAGACCATCGGCCCCAGCCGCAATAGCAGCATAGGACATTGGGGCTACATACTGCCAGTATCCGGTTCCGTGGCTGGGATCAACAATAATCGGCAGATGGGTTTTCTCCTGGAGTACCGGGACGGCAGATAGATCCAGGGTGTTTCGGGTAGATGTCTCAAAGGTTCTTATCCCTCTCTCACAGAGAATAATATTCGGGTTTCCTTCGGAAAGAATATACTCAGCCGACATCAGGAACTCAGTGATAGTGGTCATCATTCCTCGCTTTAACAGGATGGGCTTATCTGTCTGTCCTATTTTTTTCAAGAGGGCAAAGTTCTGGACATTTCGGGCACCTATCTGGAGGATATCAGCGTACTCACAGATAAGCTCAATATCCTGGGCTTCCATCACCTCAGTAACCACGGCCAATCCGGTTTTCTCTCGGGCCTCGGCCAAAAGTTTCAGCCCTTCCTCAGCCATCCCCTGGAAGCTATAAGGCGATGTTCGGGGCTTGAAGGCTCCTCCCCGCAGGACATCAGCTCCTGCCTTCTTAACCGCCCGGGCAGTGGTCAGGATTTGTTCCTGGCTTTCAACGGTGCAGGGTCCGGCCATAACCGTTATCTTTTCCCCGCCGACCCGGATCCCCTCAGCGATCTCGATAACGGATTCCTCCGGTTTGGTTTCCCGGCTGGCTAATTTATAAGGCTGCAGGATGGGGACGACCCTTTCTACTGAACGTAGCGCTTCCAGGGATTGAAGCTGGGCCTTCCCTCTTTCATCGCCAATGGCGGCAATGACACTCCTTTCCACCCCTCTTAAGATATGGGCTTTATAGCCCATTTGTTCCACCCGGCGGACGGCCTCCTGGATCTCCTCCTCCTGAACCCCGGCTTTCATAACAATGATCATCTCTTACCTCTCCTTATTCATTTTTTAACCTGTAACCTGAAAAAGCCTCTATTGTCAAGAAAAAAACTACGAATTGCCAGCGGAAGGGCGTTTCCGCCGAAGATATATCCACTTAATAGAAGGATTTTCGGGGTAATGTCCTGAACCTTTGCCTTCCCTGGTATTTTTTGATATAATTGTTGAGTTCTCCAATGTTAGAAGATAAATGATTAACATTACCAATCTCTACTGTGGGGTGGAGACGAGCGGAGATCCGATTAGATATGGCCACCCTACCGAAAGGCAAGAATACGAGGTTCCTCCTTCCGCCCGGGAGCGCCGCCCGGTCACTGTGTGGGGTGCAACCCGCCGCTGCAATCTTGCCTGCGTCCATTGCTACAGTGATTCTGCTGACCGGGAGTATTCCGGAGAGCTTACTACCAGGGAAGCTAAATCAATGATAGATGACCTGTCTCAGTTCGCCGTTCCCGCTCTGCTTATGTCTGGTGGTGAACCCCTAATCAGGGAGGATATCTTCGAATTGGCAGAATATGCCGGGGCTCAAGGGCTCCGAACAGTTTTCTCCACCAATGGCACCCTTATTAATAAAGAAATTGCCCGAAAGATCCGGGAGGTAGGAGTAAGCTATGTGGGTATCTCCCTGGATGGAATGAAGAAGAATAACGATCGCTTCCGGGGAAGAAAGGGAGCCTTTGAGCGAGCAATGGAAGGCTTTCGAAACTGTCTGGAAGTAGGTCAAAAGGTAGGACTCAGATTTACCCTTACCCGCTATAACTACGATGATTTAGAAGCAATCTTTGATCTAATTGAGACCGAGGGAATCCCCCGGGCCTGTTTCTACCATCTGGTTTACTCAGGCCGGGGCAGCAAGATGAAGAAGGATGCGCTCACTCACCAACAGAGCCGCCGGGCCGTAGAGATTATCCTTGCCCGGACCGAGGAGTTCATTCAAAGGGGTCTGCAGAAAGATATCCTTACCGTTGATAATCATGTAGATGGACCTTATCTTTATTTGAAGCTCAAGGAAAAAGACCCCGGGAGGGCCCGGGAAGTAATGGAGTTTCTCCGTTGGAATGGAGGTGGAGCCAACTCCTCCGGAGTAGGGATTGCCAATATTGATCCTCAGGGTAATGTTCACCCTGATCAGTTCTGGCAAAGCTATACCCTGGGAAATATCCGGGAGCGCAGCTTCAGCGAGCTCTGGCAGGATACCTCCGATCCACTGATGGCCGGCCTAAAGAACCGCTTGCCCCTGCTTAAAGGGCGCTGCGCAAAATGCTGTTGGCGTGACTGTTGCGGGGGGAGTTTCCGGGTACGGGCACAGATGATAAGTGGTGATCCCTGGGCACCGGACCCAGCCTGTTATCTTACCGATGAAGAGATAGGGATTACCAGAAGTTAGACTCAAATCCTTTTTATGTAGAACGACAAAAATAATTGTGCATAGATGGGTAGTATTGTAAATACAGACAGGAGAACAAATCCTAAGCACTAATCACCAATAAGGTAAATCCTAAGCACTAAATCCTAAATTCTAAACAATTTCAAATGACCAAAATCCAAAATTCAAAACTCAAAACAAAGAACCTCTTACTTCAATCCCCTGGGGGAGAAGGCCTGTCCTCCGTAGCTTTAGCGGAGGAGGAACAGGGTGAGGGAGAAGGTTTTGAACATTTGATATTTGAATTTAGAAT